>DASPJN010000102.1:0-5031 GCA_035628595.1 Chryseosolibacter sp. | reverse complement strand
CTACCACAGTTGAGATAACCATAGTAGTGATTTAGTGATGTTGTGATATTTGAGCCGGGCTCGACGAGGGCTAGTGGGCAACCAGGAGCATCCTGCCTTTTCTGTCGGCTGCAACGAAAATAAAGTATAAGCCTCTAGCGAGGCCAGCGGTATTGGCTTCAAAAATTCCTTCCTCAGATGTTTTCTTTAAAGGTAAAATTATCTGCTTCCCCAACTCGTCAACAAGTATTGCTTCAGTCATGTTTCGCACTGCGCGGCCATCAAGCTTAATAGTCAGCATGGTGTTGACTGGATTGGGATATAGTTCCAGATGCATTGAAGCAGGATCGTCGCTGCCGGTAACTAAAAGTACCTGGAGTTCGCGAACTACATCAGTGGCTGCGTTGTAGTTCTCGTTACCAGCCTGTGATGCTGTAATCGAGGTAATGCCCGGGCCATGGATGGTGACGGTGTTACCTTCTACGGAAGCGACCTCTTCGTTGCTGCTGCTAAACACAACAGGGAGCGATGATGATGATGATGCCACCAATTGGAAGGGTTCGTCCATGTTGTGTCGGTCTTCGAGCTGCGCGAATTCGATCACCTGATCGCCTTTTGTGACAGTGAATGTTTGGATAACATCCGTGGCAGCGATATGATTATCGTCACCTGTCTGAGAAGCCGTGATGTCTGTTGTTCCGACTCCAACGATGGTCACCATATTGCCATCGATTGTAGCAACATCGGGATCACTGCTCGTGTAGATAATTTCAAGGGGTGAGTTAATGGCTCCGGTTAGAGCAAATGACTCCGTGCCAAATTGCTGTTCAGGCAGGTCAGTGAAGGTGATCACCTGTTGCAGCTTATTCACGACCAGGTTTTGCGGAACCTCTGTGGCAGGAAGATAATTGTCGTCGCCTGCCTGAGAGGCCGTAATGACCGTTGACCCTGCACCAACGATTGTAACGATTCCATCACTGACCGTTGCAACCCCGGGGTTACTGCTTGTATATGTTACAGGCAATTCTGCAGAAGAGGAAGCTGCAAGCGCAAAGGCTGCATCTCCGAATGTTTTTTCGCTCAGTGCGTCAAAGCTTACTGTTTGTGAAGCCTTATTTACGGTAAGGGTCTGCTCAACAGCGGCTGGATGGTAATTTTTTGATCCAGGTTGAGAGGCAGTGAGCACAGCTGTGCCCGCATTGTGAATTGTAACTGTGTTGCCTTCTATGCTGGCGACGTTCGGGTTACTACTTGAATAAGTGACAGGAAGATCACTGTCGACGGTTGTCTGCAGGACAAACGCTGCATCGCCATACATTTTTTCATCAAGCGGATTGAAAGTAAGATTCTGATATTCCATCGAGACATATATGAAGGCTCCGCTTACTCGCGCGCCGTTGGCACCAATAAAATCTGTCTTTTTCGTGAAGGTGCCTGTTGTAATATCGAATTCATAGAACACACCTAAATTATCAACACCGCCCTGGGCTGTGGCGCCGTAAAGTTTTCCGTTGCCCGATGCAACCAGTCCTCCGACAATATCAACTCCCTGGGCAAAGTCGTTTGTAAAATCATATTTCTTAACAAGATCATTGGTCGCTGGGTCGAATTCAAAGATGACTCCACTATCGAAAGATCCGCCAGCGTTCGTATGTCCATACAATTTTCCATTAACGACTGTCAAATTTCCTACAGGTCCTACGCCGGTGTCTGTTCCTGTAAAGTCTACGAGTTTAGACAATACAGAAGTCTGAAGGTCATACTGAAACAATACGCCTCCGTCTTCGCTTCCACCATACTCAGTAAGCCCGTAAAGCTTGCCATCAAAATGAACAAGTCCGCTGATAGCGCTTCGCCCTGTAGCCACGCTTTCGAAGTCCGCCTTTTTAACGAATTCATTGCTTTCGAGATCGTACTCGAAGAGAATCCCGTTATTATGAGCGCCTCCACTACCGGTGACGCCATAAACTTTCGATTCTTCAATCAACACGGGCATCCCGTATGCGGTACCGGTTTCCTCGGTGAACTCAAATTTTTTGGAATAAACATTCATTTGCGGATCGTATTGAAACAACACACCGCGACTGTTATTTCCCCCGCCTCTTGTAAAGCCATACAATTTTCCATTGGATGCCGATACTAATTTGCTCATAGCGGAGTAACCGGATTCGAAATCGAAATCGAACTTCTTTGTGTACTTCTGATTGGTGATATCGTATTCAAACAATACGCCCATTCTATTTACCCCACCGTCATAGGTTGTGCCATAAAGTTTTCCGTTTTCCCCCTGGATCAAATCGCCCTGAGGCCACTTCCCATCTTCTGCAATACCCATTTCAACCTTCTTTTGAAAATCATCGGTGACAGGATCGTATTCAAACAATACACCTTCATCGCCGCGGCCACCTGAAGATGTCATGCCGTATAATTTCCCGTTTGATGCCTGCATTAACGTTGTGCGGGACGCAGTACCCGTGTCGAGGTAGTAAAAGCTTACTACGTTATTAAACTCTCCGGAAGATAGATCATATGTAAAAAGGCCGCCACTGCCCTCGACACCCTGTTCGGTGACGCCATACAGCTTTCCATCAGCAGCCTGAAACAGGCTTCCATAAGGAGCGATCCCGCCTTCTTCGTTAAAGTCAAATAACTTGGTGTAATCGTGCTCGTCAGGGCCGAATTTAAAAATAACCCCAGCACTATTCGCACCACCGGACAGCGTCATTCCGTATAGCATTCCATTTGTGGCAGCTGTCAATATTCCGAGCGGAGTCGCCCCGTCTGTTCCTGCAAAATCATACACTGTAGTGAGTGAATTGTTTGAATGGTCGTATTCATAAATGGTACCGCTACTTCCGGTTCCGCCTTCGCTGGTCATACCATAGAACTTATCACCCAGGAGGGTAAGTCCCTGATGCGGTTTACTGCCCACTGTGTTGCCAAAATCTTTTAGTCTCGTGTATTCACTTGTTACCGGATTATAATTAAAAAGCACGCCGGCATCGAGTGTACCGCCTTCATAAGTGACACCATAGAGAAGTCCGTCATTGCCTTCGACCAGGCTTCCGAGCGGATTTCGTCCTGATGCAGCCTCAAAGTCGTAGGACTTAATAAATTCATTGGTTGACGGATCGAAAGAGAAAATAACTCCCTGGTCGTTTGCACCGCCCACGTAGGTCATCCCGTACATCTTACCGTCCGATGCCAACAGCAGACTACCGTAAGGAGAAGCGCCCTTTGATGCGCCGTCGAAAGCGACATGAATCTCATAACCTTCAGTGGCCGGATCGAATGAAAAAAGCACGCCCTTCAACGCAGGACCACCCTGGTTGGTCATGCCGTACAACTTTCCATCGGCGGCTTCCACCAATTGGGTATTCATGGGTCCTTTACCCTGAATAATGTTGAAGCTATGAATAAGTTCAAGTTCAGAGCCGTCTTCGTTTGTCATAATAATGGCCCCTGCGCCGGAATCGCCTCCTTCGGAAGCCATGCCGAACATCATTTGCTGCGCGTAAGAAGAAAACGATGTACCAAAAAGGGAGAATAGAATAAGAATTCTAAGGAAGTAGAATTGTCTCATTGTGTGAGGTTTAGTTTTTTTTAACCCACAAAGATAAGAAAATTCAAGTTTAGATTGAAGATTTCTTGTCCCTGTTGTCTATTAACGGTTTTCGATTTTAGAAGTGATCGGGCAATGACCGGGCGGATCGGTGGTTGTCAAGAGAAGGGATCTTCACCGCGAAGGGGCTACCGCTGACGCGGCGCAAAGAAATCGCAAAGAAAATACCTTGGAAGTTTTTCCCACGGGTGCGAACTATAAGGTAAGCCTTTTCCAATTCAAAAATACAAGAACGCAAGGGTTGCCTTCGGCAATGGAGAAATGCAATCACCGCTGAGGCGCCGAGACGCAAAGGACGTGGAGAAATACTTGTTTAACGCAAAACGTTGCTAGTGAAAGCCAATGCTGAAATACGATTTTTAGATTAACGGTTTTTGATTTTAGAAGTGAATGCATCGGGCGTTGACGATTGAGGATGTGGTTTACCGAAGATGTCGCTGTGATGACAGTCGAGAAGATCCTTCGCGCGCTGCTCGCATTCGCGCAGGCCGGGCTCAGGATTCGCACGGATCGAAATGCTGCGCGACGTAGAAAGCGCTTAGTGTTTTGGGCCTTGTGGCCAAAGCAAATACTGATATACGATTGGCGACTAATGATTTTTGATTTAAGAAGATATCTGTTAGCTATTTCGAAGAAAGATTTACTTGAGGCTAATGAATCGTTCCACTGGTTCCGGGTGCGGCTGGCGTCCACCAAAAGCGTGGACCTGACGGGCATGAGCGCTGAGCGGCCAGCAGCGAAGGAAGGTCATTTTGGTGGTGCACTTTTCTTTTGGTTACCTTTTCTTTTGTGCAAGCAAAAGAAAAGTGACAACCGGGTTAGATCCACCCGCATCGATCAAGTCACCTTCGATAATTTCATCTGAGGTCATCACTTCAATACCTGTCATGTTGAGCACAGCGAAACATCTGCGTTTCACTCAGCTTTGCTCAGACCGCGCATTCGACTTCGTGAAATACAAATGCTGATATACAATTGACGACTAACGATTTTTTGATTTTAGAAGTGAATGCATCGGGCGTTGACGATTGAGGATGGGGAAACCGAATGTGTCGCTGTGATGACCGGTCGAGAAGATCCTTCGCGCGCTGCTCGCATTCGCGCAGGCCGGGCTCAGGATTCGCACGGGTCGAAATGAGGGCGCGACGTAGAAAGCGCTTAGTGTTTTGGGGTCTTGTGGCCAAAGCAAATGCTGATATACGATTGGCGATCAACGGTTTTTGATTTTAGAAGTGAATGCATCGGGCGTTGACGATTGAGGATGTGGTTTACCGAATGTGTCGCTGTGATGACCGGTCGAGAAGATCGTTCGCGCGCTGCTCGCATTCGCGCAGGCCGGGCTCAGGATTCGCACGGATCGAAATGCTGCGCGACGTAGAAAGCGCTTAGTGTTTTGGGCCTTGTGGCCAAAGCAAATACTGATATACGAT
>DASPJN010000101.1:0-4164 GCA_035628595.1 Chryseosolibacter sp. | reverse complement strand
AGCTGCGCCATCAAATCCGCCAACGCAAGCTGTACAAGTGGCGAGGTCTGTTTTGAGATTGATCTGACAATTTGTTCACGAACAGCGCTATCCCGGACGTAAGGTTTTAGTGCATCGAGCGCCGCGAGTCTGACGTTGACGTTTTCATCTTCGTTCAAAGTCTGGATCAATGCACTGGTAACTTTTTCACTCACCGCCGGCATGTCCTGCGTCAGACTCACAGCCTTTAGCCTGTCCGTTGCAGATTCCTTCTCAAGCAGTGAGAGCATCATCATTTCCTTGAGATCCGTCACCTGTTGTGTCAGCGCCTGCATTTCAGTTGTACTTGCAGGCGAGCCGGGCCGGACAAGATACCCGACCAACAATCCAAACACGAGGGCAACCGCAGCGAAGGCGAGTTTGGGAGCCAGTTGCGGCCAGGAAAAGAAAGTATTCCAGTCGAAGCGAACGGCTTTCTGCTTTTGAAGTGCCAGCATCTGATAAAAGCGATCATCCAGCGCCGGTGACGGATCTGGAAACGACAGCTTTGAGACCCGTGTTTCAAGATTATCCATTCCCGCAAGACTCGTAAAATCCAGTTGTCCGGATTCGATAAGACTTTCGATCTGCAGCTGCTCTGCTTCAGTCAACATGTTATTGTTGAATTTATCGATCAGTTGCTCAATCTTCTCGTGTTCCATATTATAATCTCTTTTCGATTTGCTGATAAACTTCTTTTAACTCCTGTAAAGCCCGGAATACCTTCACTTTTACGGCTCCTTCCGTGCAGCCGAGGATTTCTCCGATCTCCTTATACTTTTTATCCTGAAATTTGCTGAGCAGGAGAATCTCTCTCTTCTCTTCCGGTAGCCGCTCCATTGCCAGTGACAGCATGTACAGGTCGTCCTCGTCTTTAAATTGCGTCGATCTGTTTTCATCGCTGACAAGCCTGTCTTCCCAGTCTTCGATCGCATCTTTGTACTTAAACTTGTTTTTCCGGAAGTGGTCATGATTCACATTTCGCGCGATGTGAAACATCCACGTTCTGAAGTCACCATCTCCCCGGAAGAGATAGCGGTATTTCAGAATCCGGAAGAATACGTTTTGCACCAGGTCTTCACATAAATCAGAATCTTTGGTCATGCCATAAAAAAAGCCAAACAACGGCTTCTTGTAGCGTTCAAAAAGCAACCCAAGCTTGTCAAGATTGCCATCTTTCACACTGAGCATCAATGCATTGTCGGATAATGCGTTCAAGTCTGGTAGTTTCGTATTCAAACAGGGAAACCTCTCCTTTTGCGGATGGTTACAAGGAAGTTATGATTTTTCCGGAAAGTAAGATGTGGGCTGGCGCCAAGGCATAAAAAAAGGCCGTTGTTGCCAACGACCTCTAAGATCCTATCATTCTACCGATGCTTACATTGCACCCAATTCCATCAGTTTATTTCTTTCATTCTGAAGCTCACGCGAAAGCTTGGTTTGTTTGTCCATTGCTTTGCGCTTGTATTCCTCGTACTCAGCACCAATTGCATTCGCGAGATCAGCCTTCTCCTTCAGATTATGCTTGATCATTTTCAGTGAGTACATGATTACGGCAATAGTCACACCTAATGCAAGAATGATAAATCCGACCAGGCCGGCAAAAAATCCTTTATCGAATTCAATCCCGAGCACCTTGATATGCGTACTCGCATAGACAATGTCCTGCATTGACGCTTCTTTCTGCGCAAGCAAATCCTTGTTCGCTTTCAATTCATTTTCAAGTGTTGCCGCTTTCTGTTTAGCAGCAACAATAGCCGTTTGCTTTGCCTGAACGGAATCAACGACAATTTTCCACCAGGCGTCGAGTAAATTCTCTTTAATGACTTTGTAGTCCTGGTAATTTTGTGATTTTGTTTTCATGAGCAGGTAACGCTCACGCAGTGTCTGATCATCTTTATTTAAAGCATCAGTAGCTGACTGCGCTACTGCACCAGCAAAACTTAGAACACAAATCAACAAAAGGGCAGTGTGCTTCATAGAGGGAAAGTTATTTAAAATTTGAAGTCTAAAAATAACACCGGGTTTCCGATGTCTGAAGATAAACCCAATCACAGGCGGAATAATTCGTTCAAATGAAAATGTTTCCGATGAAATTAAGGCTGCTTTGTAAATACAAGGTCTGTTTGATGCAAATGGACAATCCGATCGAACAACTCTTTCAAATAATGATACTCTTGTGGTGAGTAAACATTTTTTGATAACACCAGGTTATAACTGAGGTTGACTTTATTTCCGACCTGAGTGGCATCAAAAAGCAAGCGACCGCCTCCATCGGGCATGCTAAGCCTGACCGGCACCGGAAGATTGTCAAGCTTGATTTTTTCGGGTATGGTAATCGAGATGATCAAAGTCTCATCAATGGGATAACCGAAGTCAACCGGATATGTCCGCGTTTTTGACTTGAATGGATTCTTTTTCCATGA
This sequence comes from Chryseosolibacter sp., assembly GCA_035628595.1. Classification (GTDB taxonomy): domain Bacteria; phylum Bacteroidota; class Bacteroidia; order Cytophagales; family Cyclobacteriaceae; genus Chryseosolibacter. Next base: position 1,720 of record DASPJN010000101.1, on the reverse strand, counting down.
GCCAATCAGGAAAGGATTGAAGAGAAGCAATCCTGTATTCGATGTCTGATCATTCTCGCTATAGATCTCAAATGTCTCACGAAGATTTTCGTTTATATCGTCGACATTTTCGATAACATAATTATCAACCTGAATCCTGTCCCACTGTTTTCTCAGCGCTTGAAAATATTCGTCGTGCGAAGCAAATGTAGCGAGTTTTTGCCGCTGCATGGCGGCGCTCGCACTTGCGCGTACTATTGAAATTTTTCCCTTCATCGTACCATCTGGCAAAAGTTCCAGATCGGCGATAGTGGTATTCTTATCACGAGCATTTGAAACGAGATCAACGAACGATGATTCCTTTTCACTGAAAAGCCTGCCTTTTCCATTTAAACACCGGAGCGGCAACAGGCCGAATGGCCTAAACTTATCAGTCGCATCAAGCAGAAAACGAGTTCCATTAACCTCTACACCGGCAATCACATAATTATAATCGCTCAATACCGGGTATAATTCAATCGGTGCACCATTGTTCCTTGTCGACAGGATTACCGGATCAGCGTTGATCCCTGCATAACGCAGGGCGGCAACAAGTGAAAGATTGATATCCGCTACATTACCCTTTTTCAAATCGAAAGCCTTCTTTATTCCCAGTTCACTGTACTTGCTGTATTTGCCATCCCAGGTGTACCAATCTTTTATAAAGTTGTAAATCTGTTGTGCTTTCGCCAGGTCATCATGCTTTTCATTTAACATCAGATCCAGGTGTTTGTCAAGGATGTCTTTTCCGCGCCTGAGTTGCCCACCAAACCTGGATTCTTTACGAAGTTCGTCTCCTACATCCTTCCACCCAATCGTTATCCGATCCACCCTTCCATCAAAATATCTAATTTCTGAAAGCTCAAAATTTACCGATGATGAAAAGTTCGATTTAGCGGTCATAAACTCCTCCTCCACAAACGCAGGTATATTCAACATGCGTAGTTTTAGGAGAGTACAATCCGCACGGTTCGCGCCAATTGTAAAACAATCACGAACAAGTTTGGTATCATTAACAGCCAAAGGCAGCGAACCTTTTAATGCAACATTATAGTTGTAATTGGCAGGTATAAGCGCCCAATACTCACTTGCTATTTTGGGGTATTCGCCCTGAAATTCCCACCCGCGGAATTTATAGATGTACGGTGATTCCAATGTATACAACACCTCAACTATGCTTCCTACTTTTACATTTGGAATTGCAAACGCCTTAACATCCCAGTACTTGTCTTCATTCCGCGTGAAAATATCTTTGTATGCTAACGATGTTTCCATCGGATATCCATTCTCGAAATTATACGATGAAGCTTTTAATGAGATGAGTATTTCTTTATCGCGTTCTCCTTTGTACAAAGGAATTTCGTAGTTCGCGATCTTTAATCCTTCAGGTTTTAGCACCCTGTATTTAACATGGTATTCAAAAAGCAACTTCCCGTTCTCGGTTGAAATGTGTGCTTCGCCAAACTCATTCAAAACGAGACAAGCAGCGGATGTGTCTTGCTCAAATTGTATCTGAAAATCCTGCTGTGTAATCTGGCCGTATTGAAATCCATCATTCTGGCTAAATGCAGGTATTGACAAAATCAGCAATACAAAGTGTAGAGTCTTCATGGGTTTGATGTAAATATCGCTGATAAGGCTTTCAAAAAAAAAGCTTTACGTGCACGTCCTGTAAGTTTGTATTTTGCAATGGCTGTGAATT
>DASPJN010000100.1:0-13794 GCA_035628595.1 Chryseosolibacter sp. | reverse complement strand
TCTTTTATCTGATCCAAACGCTTATAAAATTCATCAGCAATCTCAACATAGTTGGCGCCTGGCAGTGGCACCATTGCAAGGCCGACCATGGGTATGTTACTTTCGCGCAAAACAGATTCTTCGTTTTCGGGGCCAAGTAATGCAGTGCCGATGTCTTTCAGACGAATATTTCCAGTTGGCGCCGACTTGATGATTACATTTTCAAAATCCTCCTCGCTGTAAAGCTTGCCAAAAGTACGTACAGTCAATTCAGTAGCGGTACCCGAAATTTTTCCCGAAGGCAATTCCACATTCTGGCTATTCAATGCATTCTGCACATCAAGTGGTGTGAGTCCGTAAGCGCTGAGCTTCGAAGGGTCAAGCCAGATCCGCATTGCATACTTCTTTTCACCCCATACCTGAATGCTACTTACGCCGGGAATGGTTTGCAATCTTTCAACAAGAACGTTGTTGCAATATTCAGTTAACTGTAGCGGGTTCCGGGTGTTGCTCTGAACGGTCATCGAAATGATGGCATCAGAATTGGCGTCTGCTTTTGAAACAACAGGTGGATTTGTAAGATCTTGGGGCAAAGAACGAACTGCCTGGGAGACTTTGTCGCGAACATCATTGGCAGCTGCTTCAAGATCAACGCCAAGTTCGAACTCGATATTGATATTGCTGACACCGACACTTGAAGCAGATGTAATATTCTTGATGCCTGCGATACCGTTGATCGACTTCTCGAGCGGTTCGGTGATTTGCGATTCGATAATATCCGCGTTAGCACCTGAATAGTTTGTGCGTACATTCACATTCGGCGGATCGATTGCGGGATAATCGCGAACACCCAGAAAATTAAATCCAATAATGCCAAACAGCACCAGGATAATATTCATGACAAACGCCAGAACCGGACGTTTTAAACTCAACTCCGAAATGTTCATACTATTCTATTAACGTTGTCGCTCAATTGAATCCAACTTTGTAATTCTAACTTTTGCATTTGGTCTGATTGCCATCAATCCGCTCACGATAACGGTATCGCCCGCTTTCAACCCATTCAATATCTGCACATAGGCGGAATCGCGTATTCCCGTTTCAACAACAGTAAAAACCGCGCTGTCTTTTTTATAAACAATTACTTGTTTATTTCTAGCTGTTGGAATGATTGCCTGTGTCGGCACCAGCAACGCATCGTCTGATTTTCCAAGCTGAAGGTTGACACGCGCAAAAACGCCTGGTACTAACTCATTGTTGTCTCCCCGTACAACCGCGCGCACTTTCAATGTACGTGTATTTTGGTCAACGCTGTTTTCTGTTGCCATGACAACTGCCTGATGATCTTTAACACCGCCGTCAACGCGGAATCTAACCACGTAACCCTTACCAATCTGCTTAGCATACTTTTCCGGAACCGAGAACTCAAGTTTCAGTTGATCCACCTGCCTGATGGTTGTGATGATATCTTGCGGGGATACGTATGACCCGAGGCTGAAATTTCTCAATCCAACCTGGCCGCTATACGGCGCCCGGATTGAAGTTTTCGAAATAGCGATCTCCGTAGCTTGAATGTCAGCACGCAGATTTTCAACATCCAAACTACTTAGATCATACTCCTGCTGGCTGATTCCGTTGATTGCCAGCAATTCTTTATTACGTTCCGCCGTTTTCTCGGCAATCTGCAACTGCACTTGCAGTTTCTTGAGTTGGGCCTGAAGATCGGCATCAAATAGTTTTACAAGCTGCGTTCCTTTCGCTACCGTTGACCCCTCCTTGATGTTGATGTCGATAATGCGACCCCCAATCTCGGCTCTTAAATCCGTCTCTTCAAACGGCAAAAGCGATCCAGGGACCTCCACTTCTTCACTAACAGCGCTGGGCCTGACGATGAACCCGTCCGCACCGACGGGACCTCGCGTCCGGCCCGCTGAAGCAGCCGGGCTATCTTTTTTTGAATCGCATCCGAACACAACAAATAAGACAACTAAACTGAATACGGCTGATACTGAATTTCTATAGAACATATTTCTTAACTGCAAAAGCTAACACTGTATTGAGTCCGAATGTTCGGGGAGCATCTATATCTTCGAGAACATTTGATGCAACGCCAGCACTTGTGGGATCACAAGAGTGGATTCATCATTAACGATAATATAGTCGGCGCGTTCCGCCTTTGTCTCCTCTGGCATCTGCTTTTCGACAATTGCCCGAATCTGTTCGACTGTCCTATGCTTGTCGCGATTCAACACCCGCTTAATTCTCATTTCCAACGGTGCTGAAACTACAATAACCTTATCAAGTAAATGATTGGTGTTTGCCTCAAAGATCAACGCAGCCTCCTTGATGACGTAGGAGGCTGATTGCTGACAAACCCACACTTTATAGTTAAATGCAACACGCGGATGAACAAGCTCGTTCAATTTCTTTAACTGTGCTTCATCGCTAAAAACATTGTTGGCAAGGTAGGTTCGGTTCAGGGTGCCATCCGGATGGTATGACAAATCACCAAATTCTTTTTGTATTGCATCGACCAGTATTCCATCGGTGGTCATTAGACTTTTCGCGTGGCTGTCTGCATCATATACCGGTATGCCAAGCTTTGAAAATATTTTTGTGACCAGACTTTTGCCTGAACCAATTCCACCTGTGATGCCAATTTGCAATGGTCGCGACAAGTCTAAAATTTTACACTTACAGAGTCAATACTGATAATTCTACTATACGGCGGCAGATCATCGACGGAAGGGAGAAATTTCTTTTCGCCGCGTTTGAAGCCTTTTAGATCTACAACTGCTTTCAATGAATCGATGGGTGTCTTTGATAAGATGTTTTCCGGTCCCCGAATGGTGATAGCTACCATATTGTTTCCAATAACAGCCGAAACTTGCGGAGGGGTATTTTGAAGTTTAAGCTGCACCGAATCTGTGATCGTAACGAATTTTTCGACCGTAAACATAACAGCTACAGTCGGGGGTTCTCTTCTGATCAGCTCTGCAGGTGTTACTTTCACCTCAAGTTCCTCCATAAAAGGTTCCTGGATATCTTCAAACGGGATCTTCATGATGAAAGGTTCCTGCACCGCATTCACCACTGGTCGCGGTCCCTCGATGAAAATGGAATCAGGTAAGATGGAAATGTCGCTTGCCAAGCCGAACCCGTCCTTAATGTCAAGTGACATTGAGTCGATGGCAAGCTTGAGCCATCGTCCTTTCTTAGGTTCGAGGTCGATGTGGATCGTGTCCGCCAAAACGAAATTGATCTGCATGCCATCAAGCTGATTTGTGAAAAAGGGAGGTAGCGTACTTCCAACAATTCTTTTTGTTTCAGTTGGACGCTCCAAGGGTATTTCAAGTGGCGGAACTTTTAAGCCAGCGCTTCGTCGAAACAGCGCCCATCCGTTGCCGGTAACGTTGAGTCGGATATTTTCCGGAAGGGATTTTACAGGAACGAAGTTCTGCTCATCGTACGCAAACGTGAGTGGGAATCGCAGATTGGTTGTGTAGGTTTTATTCAACGCGTTAAAAAACCAAAAGACCGTAGCTGCAAGAATGCATAATACTACGGCCTTCCAGTTTCTGCTATTGAACCGCAGAAAATTGAATATGGCTCTTGAGACCTTCATTCAACGATCATAGATCACTTTTTATTTGCCGTTTTTGTTGCATCAAGGGAGATCGCAGATTTATTAAATCTGATACGTCCTCCTTTTTCTACCTCAAGAATAAATGTATCGCCCTCAAGTTCGGCTACGGTACCGTGTGCTCCACCGATGGTAACAACGTAGTCGCCGCGTTTAACTTCTTCAATAAATTTTTTCGCATCCTTTGCTTTCTTTTGCTGCGGACGAATCATGAAGAAATAAAAAACAAGAATGATCGCACCAAAGAAAACAAGTTGAAACCATGCGCCTCCCTGTTGCTGCGCCTGAAGAATAATATGGAACATAATTCGCTTTTATTTTAAGGCCTCAAAGGTATAGTATTTCAACCACTCTCACCAGCCCGTTCATTAAATGAAAAATCCCGCACGAAGGCGGGATCCATATCTTTTTAAGGTGAATGGCTATTTTACAGGACCATTTTCACCCGTAGGTTTCGGCGTCACGTTAGCCTTGAACCGCAACACTGTTTGTTTAGGCCAGCTGTTCGATGTAACAGTGATAGTTTTGTTCTGCATGCCGGGCTTTCCTTTGCTGTCAAATTTCGCTTTAACGAAACCAGTTTTACCCGGTTCAATCGGCGTTTTCGTCCAGTCTGGAACGGTGCAACCACAGGATGGTTGTGCGTTCTGAATAATAAGCGGAGCCTCACCCGTATTCTTTACTTCAAATGTGTGTTCAACAACATTGCCTTCCGCTATTGTGCCGAAATCATATTCAAGGTCAGCAAATTCGATAACAGGTAGTGGCCCTTCAGGCTTTACATCTTTTGTTGCTTCGGTCGCCGATGTTTTGAGCGCTGGCTTCGTAACCGAATTTTTTCCCTCCATCTCTTTCAGCTTGTTTTCAAGATATGCAATGCGCTTTTCAGCATCCCTGTCTTTACATCCAAAGGCAACGCCCGCTACGAGCATTACGACAAAAATTCTTTTCAAATATACAATCATAGTCTTCCTCATTAATTAATCTTCTTACCGCGAATCTGCTCTAAAAGTTCATCAACATCCATGAGCAGCTTTTCCGCCTTGTTTTTTGCCTCGTCGACAACGCGCTGTCCCTGAGATTTTGCCTCAGAAGTTAAAGGTGTCTCCTTACCAGCAACAAAATCGTTTACCAGGTCCTGAAGCATTTTCCTGTATTTGTCCAGCTGAAACGACAGCTTCTCACGGGTGTTAGAGCCTTTATCAGGGGCGTATAGCACGCCTAAAATTGCTCCTGTTGCTGCTCCAACCAGGAATGCCAACATTGTGTTTCCACCTTTTTTACCCATAAGCTTTCAAAATTAATTTGGATTGAATTGCAAATTCAAAATTTTAACATTTTTTAACAAATACCTAGCGCGTGTATTCGAGAATTAATTGGGCTTCGTGAAACAATTTATTTGTTATCGATCAATCCTCTGCCTGTCTTTTTGATTTCGCCCGACTCTTGAAGTTCTTTCGCGATCACGTCGAGGATGCCATTTACGAACTGGCGGCTTTTCGGTGTGCTGTAAACCTTTGCCAACTCGATGTATTCGTTGATGGTGACTTTTACAGGGATATTCCGGAAGGTGATTAGCTCGGCAATCGCCATCTCAAGGATTATGCGGTCGGTTAATGGCAGTCTCTCAACTTCCCAGTTGCGCGTATTGTTTGCGATCAATGCTTTTTGCTCTTCCGGAAGATCGGTGCCGGTCATGTACAGTTTGTCAATAAACTCCTTGTCATCATCCCAGTTAAGCGAAAGGGTATGCAATGAAATCTCTTTCTGCGTGGTGGGCTCGTACGACTTGAGTGTTTTCTCAACAAGCGCCTTCACTATGTCCTTATCTTCTGCCCAACGTAATACTTCTTCTTCGAAATAATCGTTAATGACGGTAGGTCCGAAAAATACTTTCTTAAAAAGATGGCTGACAAACTTGCGTTGTTCTTCGGCAGGCGGATTTTTACGATCCAGGTAATTCAGGTATTCATTATCCTGACGCACAACGTCTCTGAACCAGAGACGAACCTGCTCTGCCTGGCCTTGCCAGTGACGACCAAGTTTCAATGCATCCTTCTTCAGCGGTTCACTCGTCCGTAATGCCTTTATCCAAAGATTCGATACGAAGTTCTTATGACTGCCTTTCTTATCAGCTTCGGCCAGGTCGGCAAAAATAGTGATCAGGTACAGGGCAGCGATATAGTGTTCATAGATCTTCTCGACCTCCACGACCAGATTCTTCCGAAAAAAGTCAGTGTCTTTCTTCACCTGTGCAGAATAAAATGTGAAGGCCTCGTTTACAGTTTTCTTGATCTTGGCTTCTTCATGGGTAACCTTGGTGTCTCCGTTCGCGAAGGCCTGCTGAAAAACTGTAAGTGCTTCTTTTTTCTGTTGATTCAAAAGCTCCTTATTCTGTACCTCCATTGAGTTAAGATCTGGCAGGAAAGCTTCGCTGATTCTTTCCTGACACAGTTCAAAGGTTGCTTCTTTACATTGTTGCAAGGCGAAAAGGCTTTGCATGACTTTAATTCGGAGACTCCTTCTATTCAGCATGTTAAAGAACTAACGGTAAAATTGATTGTAGATTCGCACAAAAATAAACATCCTGCCAGTTTTTCAACGAACAGGATGTTTTTTTGTTACTAAAGCGCTGTCAGACCGCCAAATATTCGCTAAACGAACTAACGGGACATTCTGACGCGGCCAATTTCAGCAATACGTTTTTCACATAATTTGATCGCAGCTTCCTGGCTGGAGATCTTTTCCTTCTCGGCAAGGTTAAGGATGTTAAGACAGGTGTCATAGATCTTTTCTGCCTGCTCGAATACCCTCTTACGGTTGTAGTGGCCAAGGTGTTCGTTATACACATTGATCAGTCCTCCTGCGTTGATCAGGAAGTCCGGAGCGTACGTGATGCTCTTGTCGATCAGCATATAGCCATGCTTTGTCTCGTCTTTCAGCTGATTGTTTGCAGCTCCTGCGATAATGCTGCATTTCAGTTTCTCGATAGTTTCGTCGTTCACCGTTGCGCCTAACGCACATGGTGCATAAATATCCATGTCTACATCGTAGATATCCTTCATGGCAACCGCTTTCACGCCGAACTTTTGTGCGATGGTTTTTACTTTATCTTCAAACAGGTCGGTAATTACCACCTGCGCATTTTCTTTCACAAGATATTCAACCAGGTGCATACCAACCTGACCAACACCTTGTACAGCAACCGTTTTCCCGGTAAGGCTGTCATTGCCGTATACCTTTTTAGCGGTCGCCTTCATACCCATATAAACGCCAAAAGCGGTAACAGGCGAAGGGTCACCACCACCACCCATTGATTCAGGAAGACCGGTTACGTGTTTCGTTTCCATGTTGATATATTCCATATCAACTGTTTTCATGTTTACATCCTCAGCCGTGATGTACTTACCATTGAGGCTGTTTACAAATTTTCCGAATCGTCTGAGAAAAGCTTCGGTCTTCATTGTGCTGGCATCGCCGATGATAACGGCCTTACCACCACCGAGATTCAACCCGCTGATAGCAGCTTTAAACGTCATTCCCCTGGATAAACGAAGCACGTCCGTAATGGCTTCCTGTTCAGTTGCGTAGTTCCACATTCTTGTCCCGCCTAAAGCTGGGCCGAGTACAGTATTGTGGATCGCAATGATGGCCTTTAATCCTGTCGGCTCATCATGGCAAAAAACAACCTGTTCATGACCCAATTGCGTAAGCGTTCCAAAGATCCCTGCGCTCTGTACTTTCTCAAGTTCTTTAATTTCCATCGGAATGAGATTTACGTTTGATTGTGTAGTTTTAAACCTTTTACAAAGCGAAAAAATTCAACTTTGAACCAAGGGAGCAAACAACAAATTTATGCCATTTCAAACGTTTGCGAGGGTCAAGGAAAGGATATTTCGTTAAGATAGAGATTGACAGAATTTTATCGATTAAAGCGACGTGTTTGCCATTTTTAGTTTTGAAATGCGGGCTAATTACAAATCCGCCCGAAATCCGCGAATTGCGCAAACACTCTTACACATTTCATGAAGGAATTAAGCCATCTCAACAAATATTTTCTCAGATACAAGTGGTATCTCATTCTTGGGACGGTATTCGTCATTATTTCCAACGTTTTCCAGATTGTACCTGCCCAGCTCGTTCGGCATTCAATCGATCTGGTAGTTGACAATCTGGCATTACATCAGTCTTTGTCGGGTTTAAAAATTCAGGAGAATTTCTTTTCCGTCTTCGCATTTGGAATACTTGTCTATGCCGCGTTGATCCTCATCATGGCATTGTTGCGCGGCGTTTTCCTGTATTTTGTCAGGCAGACGCTCATCGTGATGTCGCGCCATATCGAGTACGATCTGAAGAATGAAATTTTCGGGCATTACCAGGCACTGCCGCTAAGCTTCTACAGAAAAAATAATACCGGCGACCTGATGAACAGGATTTCGGAAGATGTAAGCCGCGTAAGAATGTACATCGGTCCGGCAATCATGTACGGACTTCAATTGTTTACATTGTTCTTCATGCTGATCCCAATCATGTTTATGATCAACGTGGAGCTGACATGGTATGCGTTAAGCCCGCTTCCGTTTCTTTCATTGAGCATTTTCCTTGTCAACAATCAAATTGAAAAAAGATCAGAAGAAATTCAGATCAGTCAATCACGTTTATCGACTTTCGTTCAGGAGGCGTTTAGCGGAATAAGGGTACTAAAGTCGTTCAATCGCGAACGTGATTCCGTGAACAATTTTGAGCGCGAAAGCGAGGACTACAAAGACCAGTCGATGAAGCTGACCAAAGTCCAGTCATTGTTTCACCCGGTGATGCAGGGCCTGATCGGCTTAAGTACAATCCTAACGATCTACGCCGGCAGCGCACAGGTGATCAATGGCAACCTTACCTTCGGAAATATTGCGGAGTTTGTCATCTACGTAAACTTGCTTACGTGGCCAGTAACTTCCCTGGGATACACAACAAGTCTGGTGCAGCGCGCGGTGGCATCGCAGCGCAGGATTAATGAATTCCTTAAAACATCAACTGACATTGTATCAGAGAAAAACCTTACGGATGAGATCGAGGGAAAAATCGAGTTCAGGAACGTGAGTTTTACTTATCCTGATACGGGTATCAAAGCGCTGAAGAACATTTCTTTCAAAGTGGCCCCCGGTGAATCGCTGGCAATCATTGGCACAACCGGATCTGGCAAAAGCACGATATCAAACCTGATCTCGCGATTGTTTGATGTTAACGAGGGTGAAATATTGATTGACGACAGGTCTGTTCGCGATTATCAGCTTCAATCTTTGCGCAGCCAGATCGGCTACGTACCACAGGATGTGTTTTTGTTCAGCGATACTATCCAGAATAACATTTCTTTCGGCCTCAAAGACGTTGCGACTGAAAGAATCTACACAGCAGCACGCGACGCGGATGTATATGAAAACATCAAAGCATTTCCGTTGGGCTTTGAAACACGCGTCGGCGAACGCGGGATAACGTTATCGGGCGGACAGAAACAACGTGTGTCCATTGCAAGAGCCATCGTTCGTGACCCAAAAATTTTGATGCTCGACGATGCTTTATCAGCTGTTGATACAAAAACAGAAAATAATATCCTGAACGCGTTGAAGCGAATCATGACGGGACGAACAACCATTATCATTTCGCACCGGGTGTCGTCTGCAAAGCTCGCTAACCGGATTCTTGTGCTGATTGATGGATCTATAGTTGAGGATGGCACGCATGAGCAGCTTCTTTCACGCGACGGCCTATACCGCGATCTGTATGAAAAGCAGATGCAAGTTGAGGAGGCTGAATAAATATCAACGTATCCTAACTCGAACGGCTAAAAGTTGAATCGTGCTCCGGCGCCGCCGAAAGGACGAAGTGTAACGCGGTTTACGATTTCCAACATAAGGCTTACATCAGCAAACACACTGATAGGCACATCGCTAAAAGTATATTCCATTCCGAGAATTCCTTCAGGCCCGAGGTCAACATCATGGAATGTCTCTTCGGTTCTGCTATGATTGGCGTTATCATCTACGCGGTAATCAACGGTAGCAAACTTAACCATCGCTCCAATTCCCCAATACCAATCCCATCTATCATCGAGGCCCTGAACATAAATCTCATTATGAATAAGATACTTTGCCTGAAGGTAAAGCGTGCTCGCTACGTTGTGAGATTTATAGCCAAGATCATTAAACCGATCATGGTTACGGAACGAATTCCGATAATACGCATGATGAAGTCCGCGTGAAGTAGAACCGAGTCCAAACTCAACGGCTTTCATTCCGAAATAACGCTTATAGGTTGCGCCGATTGGATCACCAATCCGCACTCCGATGCCCTGCTTTTGGGCAACCGATTCGGGAATGCTCCAGAAAGCGACGCAAGCCGCAATAAACAGTCTGAGAAATAAAATCTTCATTTGGTTAAAAGATGTATCTAAGTCCAACGCCTCCTTCAAAACGATGCCAACCCGGGTCTGCCTGGATGTCCCTGAAATATTCGATCTCAAGGAACGCCGACAATGGCAGTTCGAAGTACGCGTACTCTACGCCCAGGATGATCTGAGGTCCCATTGTAAGTCGCTTGCGCGTAAATTCGCCAGGCCTGGCCTCAACGGCCTGGCTATGGTACAGGTAGTTATAAATAAGGCGTGTGTTTTTCCATTGCCAACCGATGCCGACATAGGGTTGTAATCCGGCAGTGATATTTGAGACCTCCAGGTGATAGAGGAACTTCGCTTCGCCCACAATGTCATTTTTTGCTTTGTGTGTGATGTACTGCACAGACGCGTTGTCGGTTGTGAACGTATCGATCGACATATAATCTTCGAATTTTTCACGGTAGTATCGATTATAAAGCCCCGCGCTTACCCTGCCGATATCGATCACAAACGAGAATTTTTTATCAGCGTAAAATTTATAAGTAAAACCAAAAGGATCGCCCAACTTAAATCCGATACCCTGATACGTAAGTCCGCCTTTGTGCGCATCATGATCCAGTAACTTTGCCTGTTTCTTACTGCCAATGCTTCCGGTTTTGATTTTGGGCTGATGCTGCTTTTGCGCGCTAACATGTCCGCACGACAGCAAAACTGTCGCGAAAACACATGCCGTGATGCAAAATGCCCTGTTCATGACGCAAATTTACGAGGATTAGAGTAATGCCGGTTTCCGTGATTGTGAACTCCGCTGATCAGCCGGCAAATTCTTTATACTGCATTTTATGCAGCTGGGCATAAAACCCTTCCTTTTCAAGGAGTGCTTCATGCTTGCCAATTTCTTTAATCTCGCCGTGATCAAGCACAATAATGTTATCAGCCTTCTGAATTGTAGATAGACGGTGAGCAATAACAATTGCCGTGCGGCCTGCCATCATCTTACCAATTGCCTGTTGAATCATTTCTTCTGTTTCGGAGTCAACGGAAGAAGTTGCTTCATCCAGCACCAGGATTTTCGGATCGAACACCATTGCGCGGATAAATGAAATTAACTGGCGCTGACCAACCGAAAGTGTAGACCCGCGTTCCATCACGTTATAAGAAAGTTTTCCCGGAAGCCGTTCAATAAACTTGCGTGCTCCTACCAGGTCGGCTGCATGCCAGACCATCTCTTCTGTTACCTCAGGGTTGCCAAGCGTAATGTTTTTGTAGATCGTTTCACTGAAGAGAAACACATCCTGCAAAACAACGCCAATATTCTTCCGCAGATGACCAAGATCATATTCCTTTATGTCGATCCCGTCGATACGAATAGAGCCCTGGCTGATATCGTAAAACCTATTAAGCAAATTGATGATTGAAGATTTACCTGCGCCCGTTGCACCAACAAGGGCAACTGTTTCACCACGACGAATGGTGATGTCAACATCTTTAAGTACATATTGTTGCTCATTATAAGCGAACCACACATGCCGGAATTCAACTTCACCTTTGATGTGTTCCGCTTTGTAAGTGCCGTTGTCTTGCACAAACTCTTTGTTGTCGAGCAAAGAAATAATTCTTGAAGAGCTGACGATTCCCATCTGCAAAGTATTGTACCGGTCAGCAATCATCCGGATGGGGCGGAAGAACATTTGAATGTACATGATGAAAGCAATGAGCTTACCTACCGTAATTCCCGTTTCCTCCAAATTGATAACGCCCTTCGCACCATACCACACCAGCAATCCGATACCGGCTGCGGAAATAATTTCCGCTACCGGGAAATATATTGAGTAGTAAAGAACGGAGCGAAGATTTGCCTGACGATGTTCTTCATTGATTGCCTTGAACTTTTCGAATTCACGTTTTTCGCTGGCAAATATCTGCACGATGTTCATGCCGGTAATATGCTCCTGTACAAACGTGTTTAGGTTTGCAACAGCATTTCGTACGTCGTTAAAAGCAACTTTGATCTTTTCCTTGAAGACGTACGTGCTGATTAATAATAATGGAATGGTTGACAAGCTCAGTAGAGACAGCCGCCAATCCGTATAAAACATCAGGGCGAGAATGAAGATCAATTGAAGCAGATCGCTCACCATTGCAGCAAGTCCTTCGCTGAAAACATCTGCAAGTGTTTCCACATCAGAAATCGTCCTGGTAACAAGCCGGCCTATTGGTGTTTTATCAAAGAATTTCAGCCGAAGTGAGATCAGATGCTCGTAAAGGCGCGTACGAATGTCGCGGATGATTTGCTGACCCATCCATCCGGAAAAATAGGTATGGGCATACTGCGCAACGGATTGAACGATCAGCATGACAAGCAGGAGGATCATCATTTGCACCATTCCTCCGTAATCGCCGTTCGCCACATCGTTGTCGAGTGTCCACTGAATGAGTAAAGGTCGGATTGGCGAGAGCACGCCAATTGCAACTGTAAGAATAATCAGCAAATAAAATCGGCCCTTATACGGGGTAACGAATCGCATCAGTCTGCGTAACACCGACCAGTCGATAATATTTCCGCTGCTTACCTGTTCTTTATCCACGCGTAGTCCTAAATAAAAATGTCAGGCATGTATTTCACACCTGTTAAAAACAAACCTTCGGCAGGAACATTTGCACCCGCTTTCCGTCTGTCACGACTTGTAATAATCGATTCGAAATCACCTGCTTTGATTTTGCCCGTACCGACGTCCAACAATGTGCCGACAATCGCTCTCACCATTCCTCTCAAAAAACGGTTCGCGGTGATGTGAAAACAAAGCAGGTCATCATTCTCCTCCCACGTCGCCTTCCTGATCGTACAAATAAAATGATTTACATCCGTTTTAACCTTGCTGAAGCTTTCGAAATCACGTTCACCAAGCAATAACGCAGCAGCAGCATTCATGGTTTTGATATCGATCGCCTTGAAGAAATGCCAGGCATAACCATGATAGAATGGATTCTTCTTTCGCGTGATCTGATAACGGTAAGACCTTTCATAAGCATCGTATCGTGCGCTCGCATCGGCTCTTACAGGTTGAATGTTATTGATCACGATCTGCTGCGGCAGAAATGAATTCAATCGTATCAGAAAGTTATTATCAAACGGGTTACCGATGTCAGCATGAAAGAATTGTTGTTCACAATGAACGCCCGCATCTGTTCTACCGCTTGCAATGATACCGATCTGTTGCTGCAGCAATTTTGATAGCGCATCTTCAATAACGGATTGTATTCCGATAGCATTTTTCTGGCTTTGCCATCCACTGTAGTTCGATCCGTTATAGGCAACTTCAAAAAAATATCTCATACGGATTTATCACAAACCTTCGTATACTACTGCGGCGCCCTGACCGACGCCTATGCACATCGTAGCAAGTCCGTATTTAACTTTTCGTTTTTTCATTTCGTGGAGTAATGTACCGGTAATGCGAACGCCGCTGCATCCAAGTGGATGTCCAATGGCGATCGAGCCACCATTAACATTTACCTTCGTGGAATCGAGATCAAGATCGCGCATGCAAGCGATAGACTGTGAAGCAAAAGCCTCGTTCAATTCGATTAAGTCAAGATTACTGGTTTTGAGGCCTGCACGTTCAAGCGCTTTTCGCGTTGCCGGTACAGGACCAACCCCCATGTAAGCAGGATCTACCCCGGCAATGGCCATCCCCATTACACGCGCCAATGGCTTGAGGTTATACTTCACTACGGTTTCTTCACTCACAAGTAACGAAGCCGCGGCCCCATCATTGATGCCCGA
>DASPJN010000099.1:0-36875 GCA_035628595.1 Chryseosolibacter sp. | reverse complement strand
TGATGAGTCAAACATCAAAGCAAAAGAAGTTGTAGCAACTGAAGTCGCTCCCAGGCAGTTTAACCATTACGTGCAGACGCAAGGTTCGGTGGAATCAGAAAACAACATTCTTGTGAGCTCAAAAGCGCCAGGTGTTATCACGCAAGTTTTCGTATCAGAAGGGGAGCAGGTGTCGAAAGGACAAGTGCTCGCGCAGATCGATAATTCTGTTATCGCGAATAGCATTCAATCAATGGAGGCGAACCTTGAACTGGCAACATCGGTATTCGAGCGTCAGGAAAAATTATGGAATCAAAAGATCGGAACAGAGGTACAATACCTCCAGGCAAAAACAAACAAAGAAAGCCTTGAGAAGCAACTTGCGTCATTGCGTGAACAGAATGATATGTACCGGATCAAAGCACCGATATCGGGAACAGTAGATGCAGTGAACGCGAAAGTAGGTGAAGCTACACAGCCGGGCATGCCTGCGTTTCGGGTAGTAAATGGCAACGATTTGAAATTGCATGCAAATGTTTCCGAAGCTTACGTCACCAATGTTAAGAAGGGCAACAAAGTCATTGTTCAGATACCCGAGCTGAAAAAAGACTTAGTTGCAACTGTGACGTTCGCAGGCAGAACTATCGATGCATTGTCTCGCACTTTTGATGTGGAAGCTAATCTTCCGCCGAACGAAGATGTCAGACCTAACATGACGGCGACCGTCAAGGTTATATTTAACAGCGTTGACTCGGCCATTGTTATCCCTGTGAATATTATTCAGCAGATCAACGATGAGAAGATCGTTTACGTAGCGGAACCTTCAGGCAAGAATACGATTGCGCGTAAAAAAGTGATCACAGTCAACGGCGTATTTGGCGGAGACGCACACGTTGAAGGACTTAAGGCTGGAGACAAAGTAATCACTTTTGGCTACCAGGGTTTGAATGATGGCGACTACATACGCATCTGATTGTTTCTTAACCGTTACTTTGATTTTGTATGCAAGACATAGAAAAGGAATTTAAGCCCACCAGTTGGGCTATCGATAATAAAGTAAGTATTTACGTTGCCACGGCGATCATCTGTATCCTTGGTATCGTAACATACATCAACCTTCCGAAAGAGAATTTTCCGGAAGTAGTCTTTCCACAAATTTATGTAGCCACGCCTTATCCGGGCGCGGCACCCACAGACATTGAAAACCTGATCACTAAGCAAATCGAGAAGCAGGTAAAATCGATATCTGGCGTAAAGAAGATCACGAGTAATTCGGTTCAAAACTTCTCGAACGTCATTGTAGAGTTTGAAACGGATGTCGATGTAGCAGAGGCGAAACGCGATGTTAAAGACGCTGTTGACCGTGCAAAGCCGGATCTTCCGAGCAATCTCCCCGATGATCCGATCGTGCAGGACATCGATATTTCTGAAATGCCAATCATGTATGTGAATCTTTCAGGAGATTATGATCTGGCAACATTAAAACGGTACGCTGAGATGATGCAGGATCGTTTTGAGGGGCTGAAAGAAATACGTCGTGTTGACATTGTTGGAGCGCTGGATCGTGAAATCCAGATCAATGTCGACATGTACAAAGCCGCTCTGGCAGGCGTTGATCTGAATGACGTTGCAATGACAATCGGGGGTGAAAACGTGTTGATACCTGGCGGCCAGCTTTCCGTTGATGGAATGAAGCGTTCATTAAGCATCAGCGGTGAATACACGAACGCTGAACAAATCGCAAACACTGTTGTTGGATCGATCCGTGGCGGCAAGGTGTATCTCAAGGATATTGCGGAAGTAAAGGATACGCACAAGGAGCAGGAAAGTTTTGCCCGGCTTGATAAGAAAAACGTAATCACGCTGAACGTAATTAAGCGCAGCGGGGAGAACCTTATTCACGCATCAGACCAGATCAATGAAATCATAAAAGAATACGAGTCTGGTGTGTTGCCCGCGGGGCTTGATATAACTGTTACAGCGGACCAGTCCGATAATACGCGCGTGACACTGCACGACCTGATCAATACGATCATCATCGGGTTCGTGCTTGTGACAATCATTCTTATGTTTTTCATGGGTGTGACCAACGCCATTTTTGTTGGTTTGTCTGTTCCAATTTCCAGCTTCATTGCATTCCTGGTGTTTCCTACAATTGGTTTTGCATTGAATATGATGACTTTGTTCTCATTTCTTCTTGCACTCGGTATTGTTGTAGATGATGCGATTGTCGTTATTGAAAATACGCATCGTGTGTTCGACAATGGAAAGGTACCTATCCGCAAGGCAGCAAAGATTGCAGCGGGTGAAGTCTTCCTTCCGGTATTCTCCGGAACAATGGTTGTACTTGCTCCATTCCTTCCCCTTGCATTCTGGCCAGGTGTGATTGGTAAGTTCATGATGTATCTACCAATTACATTGATTATTGCGTTGCTTGCCTCGCTGCTTGTTGCGTACATTATCAATCCGGTGTTTGCAGCAGACTTTATGAAGCCTCATCACGAGCATTCGCACGGGCAATCAAAAGTGACGAAGGGTTTCAAAGTAACGAGTGTTGTTTTCGGTGCGATTGCGCTGGTTTTTTACATGATCAATTTTGGTCTTGGAAATTTCGTAGTCTTCATTTACCTGTTATATGTTCTTCATCATTTTGTATTGGAGAGGGTGATAAAAACTTTTCAAACATCAACATGGCCGCGAGTACAAGAAGCGTATAAGCGGATACTCACATGGTGTCTGTATCGCTATCGCCCGATCTGGATCATGGTTGGAGTTGTCTTTTTGTTTGTGTTTTCAATTGTCTTTACATCGATAAGGAAGCCTCCCGTAGTTTTCTTCCCTAGCGGTGATCCTAATTTTATCTACGCTTACGTGCGGATGCCGATTGGTACCGACCAGCGTGTAACTGATTCGATCACCTCTCTTGTCGAGGATCGGGTGATTGCGGCAATGGGCAAGGATAATCCAATCGTTGAGTCGGTGATTGCTAACGTTGCTATTGGTGCGAGTGATAATCCTTTTGAAGGTGGAAACCAGGCAAGCCCTCACTTGGGTAAAGTGACGGTTGCGTTTGTGAAATTCGCGCAGCGCGATGGCGAGTCAACAAGCGAATACATGAGTACAATACGTGAAGCAGTGAAGGGCATCAAAGGAGCTGAGATAACAGTCGATAAAGAACAGGGTGGCCCTCCGACGGGTAAGCCTATTAATATAGAGGTTGCTGCTGATGATTTTGGCGTGCTGGTGAAAACAGCTGATGACCTAAAGCGTTTTCTCGTAGCGCAGCAAGTGCCGGGCGTGGAGGAACTCAAATCTGATTTCCAGAGCGACAAACCTGAGATTGTTATTCAGATCGATCGTGAAAAGGCAAATCGCGAAGGAATATCGACTGCGCAGATAGGCCAGGCGTTGAACACAGCTGTCTATGGATATGAGATATCAAAATTCCGCGACGACAACGATGACTATCCGATACAATTGCGCATCAAAGAAAGCCAGCGTAACGATGTCAACGTTCTGATGAATATCCCGATCACTTACCGTGATATGGCAGCGGGTGGCGTAGTTCGTCAGGTGCCACTTTCAGCTATCGCGAAAGTTGAGTATGCGAACAGTTATGCAGGTATCCGACGCATCGACCTCAAGCGTGTAATTACTTTGTCGTCTAACGTATTGGTTGGATTTAATGAAAACGAAGTGGTTGCAGACATTAAAGACAGGATGAAATCTTTTTCAATTCCCGACGGTGTGACGGTTGATATGACCGGCGCGCAGGAGGAACAAGCAGAAACCGGAGCGTTCCTTTCGCTTGCTTTCGGTTTGGCCTTCGCGTTGATCTTCATGATACTTGTTACCCAGTTCAACTCTATCAGCAAGCCGTTGATCATCCTCTCTGAGATTGTATTTAGTATTATTGGTGTGCTCATTGGCTTCTCCATCTTTAAGATGGAAATTTCAATCGTTATGACAGGTGTGGGGATTATGGCACTCGCAGGACTTGTTGTTCGAAATGGGATTTTGTTGGTGGAATTTACAGATCTATTGAGATCACAGGGCGTATCGCTTTACGAAGCAATCATTGAAGCTTCTAAAACGCGTATGACGCCTGTATTACTTACAACAATGGCTGCTACGATGGGCTTGATCCCACTAGCTGTTGGTTTGAATATTGATTTCGTGACATTATTCACAGAATTTAATCCACATATTTACTTTGGTGGAGATAACGTAGCTTTCTGGGGCCCGTTATCGTGGACGATGATCTTTGGTTTAATCTTCGGTACGTTCCTCACCCTCATTTTAGTGCCTGCCATGTATTTGGTGTCAGTCAAAGTGAAAGAGAAAATATTTAAAAGAAGCGACGTTCCGGCGGCAGATTCTGATAGTGCCGTTGCATTAAACTAGAATAATTTGCCGAAAAAGTCGTCCTGCATTGTGGGACGACTTTTTTCTTTTACTGTTGGCGCAGTGTTGGTGCTCTGATCAAAAAATCTGTTATTGTGAGATACGTCTTAATACGCATTATGGCCTGGACAGTTTTTATTGCAGTGTTTATTCTGATCGACATTTATTTCTATCAGGCGATTATTGCGGTCAGCAAAAATTGGTCGGACAACTGGGGTATGATCTTTCGCGGCGCTTACTGGATCCCCACGGCGTTTGCAATAGCGGCAATACTTTGGTGGAATCTCGGTAACCCCAATGCAATGGGGCCCACAACAAGAAGTTTTATTCTGACAGGCCTATTTGGAATTTACCTTTCGAAAATACTTGGCATCCTCGTGTTGTTCATCGACGATCTGCAGCGTGGTGTAAAATGGGTTGCACATTTTTTTTATCAGGGTTCTTCGGAAGAATCCCTACCTGGAAAAACAATCACTAGGTCAGAATTCCTTACAAAAGCCGCCGTGGTAGTTAGCGCCATTCCGGTAGGCGCGATGGCCTACGGAATAATTTCTGGTGCACATGATTATCGAATTCGACGGGTAGCGGTTAAACTTCCGAATCTCCCCAAGGCCTTTGATGGCGTAAGAATAGGACAGTTGTCGGACATACACTCAGGAAGCTTTTTTAACAAGACTGCGGTGAAGGGTGGCATTGAAATGATGATCAATGAAAAACCTGATATAATTTTCTTTACCGGTGATCTGGTTAACAATGAAGCTGAGGAGGTTCGCGATTACGTTTCTATTTTTGGAAAGTTGAAAGCGCCACTTGGCGTATTTTCAGTTACCGGAAATCATGATTATGGAGACTACAGACATTGGCCCTCGCAAGAGTTGAAAAGGAAAAATTTCCAGGATCTAGTCCAGGCGCACAAAGAAATGAATTTCGACCTGATGCTGAATGAAAACAGAAGCATTCAGGTGAACAACGAAAACATTGCTCTCATCGGTGTAGAGAATTGGGGAGCGGGGCGATTTGCTAAATATGGAAAACTTGATGAGGCTTATCAGGGGACGAATGACTCACCAGTAAAACTTTTGCTATCACATGATCCAAGTCACTGGGATGCGCAAGTACGGCCAAACTACGGTGACATTGATATCATGTTCGCAGGACATACGCATGGATTTCAATTTGGCGTGGAAATAGGAAGCATTAAATGGAGTCCGTCTCAATACGTTTACAAACAGTGGGCCGGGCTTTACCAGGAAGGTTCACAATACCTTTATGTGAACCGCGGTTTCGGTTATCTGGGTTATCCCGGAAGAATCGGGATGCCGCCCGAGCTGACCATTATGGAATTGAAGCGCGGGTGATCGCTGCTATTTTTTTTCTACTGCGTGTCCACCAAACTCATTTCTGAGCGCAGCCACAATTTTTCCCGAAAAGGTATCATCCTCTTGCGATCTGTATCTCATTAACAATGAAAGTGCAATTACCGGTGTCGCAATTTGTTTTTCCAATGCTGCGTCGAGTGTCCATTTACCTTCACCCGATGAGTGCATCACACCTTTAATTGATTCGAGTTTCGGATCTTTTGAAAGCGCGTTCTCGGTAAGCTCCATCAGCCAGCTTCGCACAACCGAACCATGATTCCAGACACGAGCAACTTTTTTAAGGTCGAGATTAAAATCACTTTTGTGCAGGACTTCAAATCCTTCGGCGATAGCTTGCATCATACCATACTCGATGCCGTTGTGAATCATTTTCACAAAATGTCCTGATCCGGAAGGGCCACAATGATAGTATCCGTCGCGCACTGAAATATCTTTAAAAAGATCTTCACACAATCCAAATGCCTCGGTATCACCGCCAACCATCGTGCATGCGCCATTGAGTGCTCCCTCAACGCCACCGCTTGTACCGCAGTCGAGGTAGAAGATTTTTTGTGACTTCAGTTCTTCGGCGCGGCGCATTGAATCCTTGTAAAAAGAGTTTCCACCGTCGATAACAATATCACCCGCGTTTAGCAATGGCTTTAATTGCAAAAGAGTATTGTCGATTGGAGCGCCTGCAGGTATCATCAGCCAAACTACACGTGGAGTTTCCAGTTTTGAGATCAGCTCATCCAGTGAATTTGCTGTCGAGATATTTTGTTCGTTACCTTTTTTGATAAGCTCCACATTCACATCAAATGCAATTACGTCATGGCGATTGCGTTGCACGTTCAATGCGAGATTGAATCCCATTTTGCCAAGTCCAATTAATCCGATTTTCATGCGTCTTGTTGTTAATTTTTCATGAATCCTTTCAGGTTGTTATAGAGCTCACGGAAGATTTCGTAATGCTTTTGGTAAATTAAATGTGTGCCCGGATCAGGAATGATCTCGTCAACCGGTCTTTTTTTTAGCAAATTCTTTTCTGAAAAAACACCTGCCTCTTTCATTGCCAGGTAAGCCGCACCGAGTGCCGATGCATCTGTTGTGTTCATCAACGCTAGCTTGCAACCGAAGATATCCGCCAGGATCTGAAGCCATTCTTTCGAATGAACAAACCCTCCGCTGACGTGGATCACATTAACGCCATCCTCGCGCAGATTCATGGCCTGTGCGATATCATAAAGAGCCATGCCAATTCCTTCAATGACAGCCCTGGTAAAGTGTGCCTGTGTGTGTTGAATTGTGATGCCGAAGAAGACACCCGATGCGTGACTGTTCCAGTGCGGCGCTCGTTCGCCAAGAAGATAAGGGAGAAATATCAGGCCATTACTGCCCGGAGTCACCGTTCTTACTTTTGTTAATATGTCATCATAGTCTTTTATGTTTTCTAATGATCGACCCAGGAGCTGTTCGACATACCATTTCAAAACGATGCCGCCATTATTGGTTGGTCCACCACAAATGAATGTCTGTTCATCCAATCTGTAATTGAACGTCATTGCGTCGAAATTGTAAATTGGGTTTTTGCTGGCGATACGCAGCGCGCCACTTGTTCCGATTGTCAGCGCAGCCGTCCCTGAGCTTGTTGCTAAACTTCCGAGGTTAGCCATGCAGCCGTCGCTCGAGCCAATTAGAAACCTTGTATCAGGATCAAATTCCAGATCCCTTGATGCCGTTGCGTGCATTTTATTTCTTGCGTGATAAATACCAACGAGTGATGACAATTTTTCGCTTGATATTTCGGCAAGCTCCAATGCATTTGTGTCCCACCGGCATCTTGAAATATTCATTAAGCCGCTCGCCGAAGCGATCGAAAAATCGACTTCATACTCACCAAACAACTTAAACCAGATGTATTCTTTAATTGAAATAAATTTCTGTGCAGCATGAAACAGATCCGGCGCGTTTTCTCTGAACCAGATTATTTTGAACAACGGAGACATCGCATGCACAGGTGTGCCTGTTCCTTCGTACAACATCTCACCAATGGAAGATTTGCGAGCCCTGTCGGCGATTTCATGTGCTCTGTCATCAGCCCACGTAATCATAGGCGTAAGTGAAGCATTATTTTTCCCAACGAGGATCAGACTATGCATGGCGGTACTGAGGCTGACAGTAACGGGTCTTCCATGGATTTCTTTCACTAGTTTGCGGAGCACCTGAACGAATGCGGAATAAATGTGTTCGGGATCATGTTCAAACGGACCGTATCCTTCGGTATGGTGATAATGCACCTGCGCATTTGAAAGCACCGTACCGTCGACGGAGACAGCGACGGCTTTTACGCTGCCGGTCCCAACATCTACCCCTATGAAATATTCGCTGACCATTAAATTTAATGTAATATAAAAAAACAAAGGGCATTCGGTGTCGAATGCCCTTAGGGGTAAGGTATAGGTAATGACTCAAACTAACTTGCTACTGTAACATCTCTGCGCCCGATGGCATCAATTGAATACCGGCCAGCACCAAAAATTATAAAGACGACCAGCCCGACCAGGACAATAATCGAAAGCTCTAACTCCATGTGATTTCCTACTGAAAGAAACCCTTTTGGATAGTTGACCAGAATAACTGCTCCAATCAAAACAGGTAGCTGAAGCCAACACGCAATTCGAGTGAAAAGACCAAATGCGATCAGCGGGCCACCAAGAATGTGCGCGAAGATTACATAATGAGCCAACGCGGCACCTGCAAACCAGAGGTTTACACCGGAAGCGGTCATTTCAATCTCATCCATGTTGGTAATAAAGTGGAAACCTTTATAAGTAATATAAAGTCCGAGAGCAATACGGAAAATATCCAAAAAGCCAGGGCGATGACTATCACCCCACCTCTCAACGTCGGTGGCAACACTCATAACAGTAAGTATTTGTTGATATACAAAGTTTACGAAATTCTTATACGAAAAGCAAGCATCGATAGAGAGTAATTACCGGGCGCTCCGAATGGTCAAAAATAAAAAAGACTGCCCTTCAGGAGCAGTCTCGTGTGACAATATCAGCTAATTCAATTTAGTAATCGCTATTGCTTCTGCGATTGAATCCACCACCGCCACCGCTACGGAAGCCACCGCCACCGCGTGGAGCATCCGTCTTCGGTCGAGCTTCGTTAACAACCAGCGTTTTACCTAGAAAGTTAAAGCCGTTCAGGCTAGTGATCGCCTGGCGTGCAGCTGCTTCATCAGACATTTCGATAAAACCGAAACCTCTGCTGCGTTGAGTTACTTTGTCCATGATGATTTTGGCAGAAGAAACTTCGCCATACTCTTCAAATAATCCCTTCAATTCCTGTTCGGATGCCTTAAAAGGGATGTTGGCAACATAAATGTTCATTGTGAAAAAAGATAAATGAGAAATTAAACTACTGTTGAACTGAAACCTACTGATTGGACAACTACGGGAGAAGCGGCACAGAAAGAAAATCAATTAAACTGTACTAAAGGTAATAAAAAATTGATTCTGGCAATAGCTGCGACGGCCCACGTTTTTATTCGCAGGCAGAACCGTCAAAAGACGTTTATCGTCGGTTTTGGGCGTGGATTACCCGGTGGCTAATGCTTATTCTTAAAAATTGCCCGGAAGATCAGAACAAATGCGATTCCGCCAATACACATAATGACAATAATTTCCGGGGTGATGTATTTGATTGCGTGCACGATTACCAGATTTTGAAGACCAAAAATACTAAAGTTTCAACATCAACTGCATTTTTACGTCGCTGGTGGTCTCCGTTTGAACGCTGGCGGAATCATCGCTGATGGTTTGGCGTTTAGTCTGGCTATATCTTAGCCAAAAGCTCAATGCACGCGAAATCTTTACTTCGCCGATGATATAGTGCCGGGTGCCCGTACCGAAATACGCTGGCAGTGAGTAGGCGAGCAATACGTCATTTTCATAAACGTACTGGCGGTTATCAAAATCATCTGTACCGAAAATGGCATAACGTCCGGTAAATTTAAATCGCCCGCTCCTGAAAATAACATCCTGACAAATGGCAGCGCCACGGGTTTTGGACTGGTCGCCCGTGAAAACGCTTTTTTGAAACCGACTTTTCAATCGCAATTTTTCGTTCACGGTAATGTCGACATTGGCTAATAAACTGTATTTGTTAATTGGCGTGACACTGTAAAGTTCATTTTCGTCAGCGGTGTTTTGCAATTTCACCTCCTGTTTCCCTTGAACATACAGCAACGCTTTACGCGATGGCTGAAATGTGATCCGTGAAAGTATTTCTCTGCCGGTTGACGGTTTGTACGTTCGAAATTTGAGCCATGGGAAAACGAAGATATCCACGTAGCCTGATAAGTATAATTTAGGACGTACTTTAAACTTCCATCCCCAGTATAAACCGGTTTCGTTTGAAGGTGATGTGTTTTCCGAAAAAGCATTTGAATAAAATGTCGTGAAGTCTTTATCGTATTTTCTAAAAACAAATGACACATCCACATCTCGGTTGATGCTCGCCAACAAGCCCGTGATCAAACCATTTCCGCCACCAATGGTTTTCGAGAATTCCGAGAACAACGAAACGTTCTCGAATCGATAGTTAAAGTATGCTCCGGCATTCGTGTTTTCAATTCCGTTGAATGAGAACTGATTGTAGGCGGATGGTTGTTTTTTAAAGGGTATGGAAAAATTGATGTGATGTACTAATAAGCCTGCCTCTAGTTTATCGTTTTGATAAGAGACAGCACCTCCAAAGTTTTTTTCCGTTACCGTATTACGATCTGCGAATTCATCACTATTTCGATGCAGGCCAGTTAGCAACAATCCGGAAATCGTCTGTTGTCCATCTTCCGTTGAGATGTTCGCATCTCTTCCTGTGCGAGAAAGAAAAAATGATGTTGACCAATTCGGAGTAAGAGCAATTGAAGTTGCAATTCCGCGCAGATAACCGGATTCCATTACGGACGTATAAGGTAGAAAACCAATATTCGACTTTTTGATGGTGGTGATTGTTTCCGCTCCTTTTCCAAAGCCAAATCCATTTCCAAGGGTCAATCCTTGCCCGAACTGAATCATGTAATCGCCGAGGATCAGATTCTTTAATGCTTTTTTATTCTGTAGTTGTAGGTGATAACTGTAAAAGTCGAAACCATATTGCCTCGCATGCTGATTGAATCGTACACTTTCCCCTGCGTCTTTTTCAGTTGTTAATCCCGCACTGAAGTCACCGGGAATGGATGATCGGAATCGAAGCAAATATTTCTCCGGCGTGCCGAAAAATTCTTCGTTTTGGTTGTCACTTGCTGCGCCATCGGTGGCTAATGATTTTTCATATCGCGTAAGCACATAAGTATTCGCGTGGTTTATCACCCTGGAAACGAAATCTCTATTCAACAACTCTTGCGGATCATCAACTGTGACAAAAACTTTCAACTTGTGGATGGTGTTGAGATCAAATTCTTCAATTGTTTGCAGCTCATGAATGGAAATGATTTTGCCGTTTGCCTCGATGTGCGAAATCAAAGCAACTATTTGCTTTTCCGTCAGCACACCGATCATTCGTAGTTGATCCGCCGTTGCTTCGTTAAGGTTTATCGGATGCGAGACTAATTGGTAATAGTTCTCATAGAGGTCGGCGTTAATGTTTTCAGCATCGGTCACGTCGAGCATATTGTCGGTAGCAGTTCCTAGATCAACATCGCGAACTTCAGATTCCTGGGCATTCACCACGCCGACGGAAAGCAAAACCAAAAGCATACAAAACCGATTCATTTGATAGCCAGGTTGTATGTGATGGATAGCTGATGACTCATGCCAATCTGGATGTTGTATTGAAACGCATAATCCAGATGAAATCTTTTCGGTGTGAATCCGAGACCAAGGAAACCAGCGTCCGGATTGATGTTGAAGCCCGTGCGCCCAACAAACTTTTTCTGAAAGCGGTATTCAAATCCTCCCTTGAATAACGTTTCGTGATCGAGGTCATGCTCCGCTTCGGCGGCGAGCATAATTTTTTCTGACGGATTGAAGGCAATTCCAAGATTCATTCTCGTTGGCATAAACTTTTTTTCTCCAACTGAAGTAATTTCAGGTTGATTGATGTTCGTGACGTACGCGCCAATTAATAATTCGTCAGTCAGGTGCGCAATCCCGCCGAAATTAAACGTCAAAACACCAGTTGATCCGAAGCCTTCCGCGGCGTATTGAACGAAGTTGATCTTTACTCCGAGTGATGCGAGCCCGAACTTATTGCTGTACCCGATGGACGCAACCTGTTCGCGATAAATCTCATCGCCGAACCGGAATATGCCGAAAGCTGCCGCTCCTTTTTTTACAGGCGCATTGATGATCAACGCCGAACGATTGAATGGTTTAAAGCCAGGGTAAGAGTGGAACGCGAAAGACGCTGACAAATTCTCAACGCCAGATAAGCCTGCAACGTTATTCATCAATGACCATTCATCGTTAAGGGTTGCAGATGAGTAGCCGAGGCCCATTGTGCGGCCTCCCATCAGGAGAGAAGAGCTTTGCGCGTACGCCATGGAACACGCCAGAAGCATAGAGAGAGTGATCTTAGTTTTGATAACAGTTAAGTTAGTTGATCGAAGTTAATAGAAACTTCGCAAAAATCAAGATCAGAATTCACGGCGGAGGTGGAAGAAAAAGCCTCGTTCGCCTTCGGCATTGAAAGTATACTCAAATCTTAAGACGACATCGTACGATCCGACGATGTCTACACCGACACCTGCTCCAGTGATAAGCTTATCAGATAACCTTGTATTTATCTGAAGCGTTTCATAGGGATCGTAGTTTTTTACATATCCGAAATCGGCATACGTTTTCAGATAAACAGCAAGGGGAATATGCCGGAATTGCTCAATGGGCATTGCAACCCAGTGATAGTTACGGGCAAAAAGCAGTTTCTTGAATGTAGTCTTGTTGATCGCGTAAAAAGGCCCTTCGATAACATAGATCTCATATCCCCGGACGAATTGCCTTCGGAGCCCGAGTACCCCGAAATTGATGTAAGGCAGATCGGAAGGTGTGCTGGCGTATCCTACAATATTATTCGAAAGAAAGAATTTCTTCTTTAAGGTCAGGTATTTCGAATAGCTTACCGTTACCTCCAGTTTTTCCACGTCATCACTGGCAAGTAATCCGACAGCTCGTGCCTCTGTAGACAATACGTGGCCTTTCAACGGATACGACACATAGTCACGATGATCGGAAGTAAAGCCATAAGTCAGCGAAGTATATGTTTGCTCCGACTCGTTGCGGGGCATGTAGATTGGGTTTATTTCCTGAAGCGTGTCGTCAAAGAACGTGTTGTAATATTCAGCTTTCAGAAAATGTGTTTGGTAAAACGAATTGCGATATGTATAGGTGATTCCACCAAAACGATTTGTTCGCAGAATGTTTTCCGCCTGCAGGAATTCATATTTGTGATCAAATGTTCGGAAGACCGCATTTTTTGTTTCTGCATACGTGAAATCAAAACTCAGTCCATGTTTTTGTTGTTTGTCGATGTAAGGGAAACGATACAGGATCTCAAATCGGCGCTGAAAACCGAATTGTGCGTGTAGCCGTAACGTTTCATTCCTGCCGCGCATGTTGTACTGATACAAACGCAATCCGTAATTGACGCGCTCAAGATCATGATTGTAATTTTGCCACCAATCGTTAAAGTTCCGGTCGGCAAGCTCGAAGATTGGCGCCGGAAATGTGTACCAGCGTTCAGTCACCTCAACGATCAGATCGATCCTCATCGGCTCGAGCTCGAGCATTCTGATGTCAACAGTGTTAAATAATCTGGTGTTCAGAAGTTTTTTCCTATCAAGATCCAA
This sequence comes from Chryseosolibacter sp., assembly GCA_035628595.1. GTDB lineage: Bacteria > Bacteroidota > Bacteroidia > Cytophagales > Cyclobacteriaceae > Chryseosolibacter. The sequence continues at coordinate 23,279 of DASPJN010000099.1, read as the reverse complement.
TAGCGCCTCCAAGTCTGCACTAAAAACCACGTCACCAGTCTTTAGCGAGAGCTCGCGGATAATGATCTTGTCGCGAGTGATTCTATTTCCAGTTATGAAAATGCGATTCACTGTTAGAAACCTTCCGACCTTGAGTGTGTCGGAATTCGCTATCCCTTGTGCTGCCGCGTTTCCTTTCCAGTGACGACTGGAATCACTCATCGGTGAAACGAAACTTAATAAGGTGAATATTATTGCCAGCATCACATCTCTATTACCCCCGCGGGATTACTTCACCACCTCGGTTTGTCTCTTCTTATTTTTGACGGAATAAATTATCACGAAAATTCCGGCGATAACCAGCGGAATACTGAGGATCTGTCCCATATACAGTGGCAACTCCGTTTCGAATGCTTCCTGTGGTTCTTTCAGGTATTCGTATAAAAATCGTAAGCCGAAACATACAATCAGGAAAATTCCGAAGAGTAAGCCCGTCGGTAGGTTTTCTTTAAACCGTGCCCAAATGGCTAACAACAAAAGGAATAATAGCACACATGATATTGATTCATAGAGTTGCGCCGGATGACGCGATATTCCTAAAGTATCAACGCGGGCCGCAAATGTTCCGTCGCGCTGCGTGGCTATCGAGGGTTCAGTGCCCGGAGTGTGCGAGAAGAACTCGTTCATTCGATAGGTTAATAGTTCGGTTAGCGTATGATCAATAAATTCGTGCGCCTGAGATTGGTTTATACCATTATTGAAAAATAAATAAATATGCATCGGGACAAGGCCCGTTTCAGATTGTTTGGCTGAATCATTTTTCACATACGAAACCGATTCAACAATCTGGCGGCCGCCGATTTTCTGTTCTTCGATCTCTTCCGTGAGACGGTTTACAAAGACGACACCGACTGGAAGGTCGGTCGGCTTACCGATGATTTCTGAATTAAAATAGTTGCCGAGTCGAATCAACGCGCCGGTAAGGGCGACAACAATCACAATACGGTCGAGAACCTGAAGGTAATTTTGTCCTGCCTTTCGCTTTCTGCTGTATAACCATAACGCAAATAGAATCCCAATGGCACCACCATGACTTGCCAGTCCTTGAAGACCCGTAAAACGAAAGGGATCAAATTCAAAAGGAAGAAATATTGCCAATGGATCTTCCCAAATAATCTCCGGTTGATAAAAAATCACATGGCCCAGACGAGCACCTAAGATCGTGGCAACGACCATGTAGATTGTTAATGTATCGACATCTTTTTCGGGCTTGCCTTCTTTGCGATAGATGTAGTAAAGTACCTGTTGACTGATCAGAAAACCTAATGCAAAAAAGAGACCGTACCACCTGAGGGAGAAAGAACCAGCCGAAAAAATTTCCGGACTACCATTCCAAATTATGTAATTCAATATAGCCATAACGGCAAATATAACACGCCGACATGGATAGTCCATAAGTAAAAACGCGGACTGCCTCGCTAATCTGACTCGGTTAGAAACCTATGTGTCCTCAACTATGTCCTCGTTTCAGGCTATGTCAATTTTTCCAGGATTTCAAGTTCCTCGCGAAAACCGGAAGACAATATTGGGAATCGGCACCAGGAACGTGGATCAACATTGAGATCATCCAGATGAAAGGACGGTGCAAGCCTTTCCCGCTTCCATTGATTGGCCGACCAAAGCAGGAAGAATTTTTTAATATGTGATTTAAGAACATTAGCGTCGGACGCATTTACTTTCATTAGTTGAAAGACTTCTACCGGTGACTTCCCGTCGCGGATTGCGTGCTTTTCGATCTCGGCGAGAACACTGTAAGGCATGAGGTCTTTTTCGTCTGTCTGGTTGCGGTCCAGCGGTCTGAGCTCTGCCGTGGGTTGCAGATTGTTTACGGCATTCAATCCCGGGTGATCAAGGGTTTTCTCGGCCCACTTTAACCACTGAAGAATAAAAACTTTGCTCAATCCAGCGATAGGGGCGAGGCTGCCGCTCGTATCGCCGTCCATTGTAGCATATCCCACATCTCCTTCGCTTCGGTTGGACGTGGTGAGTAAAACAGCGCTTCTGAGGTTTGCGAGCAACCAGATAATCGGAGATCGCGTTCGGGCCTGAATGTTTTGCAGGGCAATGTCGTGTGCATCCCACGTGAGCTTTGCCTCGATGGCGTGTTCGATTTTTCTGGTGTAAGAAGAAACCTCTTCATCGATTTTCCATTGATAAAAGGTTGCGCCGATTGATTCTGCCAGCACACCTGCGGCATTTAACGTATCCGCCGATGAGTTTACCGTACCCTGGTAAGCGCATGTAAGAATTTGGCTTACTGCATTTCTCCAGTTTCCATTAATTTTTATTTCATCAAGCGACAGCGCACTGCAAAATGATGAAGCTCCTAGTTCTTCCATTCCGCGTTTTGCCATCTCCGCGACGAGCACTGCGCAAATACTTGAATCGGCGCCACCGCTGAGTGATAACACATAGCCCTTGGACTTGCTCTTGCGCATATAGTCGAAAAGGGCTAACGAGACGGCCTGAGCAAGTTCTTCGTTTCTGTCTTTATTATCCAATGAGCTAATGACTTCAGATGTTGCTGGTTCGACAAAGTTTACATCACAAACGAGCAGATTGAAATCCCGAAATGAAAGTCGGCGGTTAACGGCAAGAAGCTTACCTTGTTGTGCAATAATGATGTCGCCGTCGTAAATCATGCGGCCCGCTTCATTGCCTAGATGATTTACAAACAGGTAGGTACAGTTGAACAACTTTGAGCCATCGACAACAACCTGTTTTTCACGAACGGTACTTTTTCCCATTGCAAAATGACTGGCACTTGGATTAAGGATCAGGTCGACTTTCCGATCTTTCAATGAGAAGCCAGGCCTTGTGTTTTCCTGCCACGCATCTTCGCATATTTCAAATCCGAATCTGATGTCATCATGTTCATAGACAATGTCTCCAACTTCAATTGTCTGATTGAGCAGGTTGACAGTTGTCGTTTTTCCCGCGGGCCATTTCTCGAACCAACGAGGCTCGTAGTGTACGCCATCTTTAGCAAGATTTTGCTTTAATGTTATGCCGAGAATTTTTTTGTTGCTGATGACACAGGCACCATTATAGAGTTTATCATGAACACGTAGCGGAAGTCCAACGGCGACAGTAATATCGTCACTAACGTCACTAATGATCGCGAGCTTCTCAACAGCTTTCGCTGCAACCCAACGATGCAGGAATAAATCCTCACATCCATAACCGGTGATGCACAACTCCGGAAGACAAAGGATTTTGACATCCCTTTTTTTCGCTTCCTGAATTGCAGTGACAATATTTGTGACATTGTGCTGCCAGTTGAGTGGGATCTGGTTCAATGTCGCCCCGGCGATCTTCATAGAATTATTATTCGTTCCGGATCAAATAAAGAAATTATCGGATGCAATTCAGCAACTCTCATGTTGTTCTTGAAATAATCTTGACGGCGAAATCAAACCCGCCATTATGAATTGGCCGCAGCATCAACCAACTGCAGTAATTCACACGTTTTAAGGGCGGCATCCTGCTCAGCTTTCTTCTTACTGTTCCCGTAGCCGGTACCCATTGCCTGGCTATCCACCATCACCTGTGCGGTGAACTCCTTATGGTTTTTCGTCTTTTTGACGTTCAGAATTTCGAATCGGACTTCCTTTCCCTCGCGTTGCGCCCATTCGATAATTTTGCTTTTGTAATTTGAGTTCGAGTTAACAAGCTCATCCAGGTCATAGTTGGGTGCGATCAGCTTGTCGATCACAAATTTTCGTGTTCTGAGATAGCCTTTGTCAAGGTATATGGCGCCGACTATGGCTTCCAGGGTATTGCCGAGAATCACCTGTTGTAAATGCGCATTTTTGTGATCAAACTGAACAATATTGGCAATCCCGATTCTACGGGCAAGAAGGTTCAATGCTTCGCGGTTGACAATACGTGATCGGATCTCTGTGAGAAAACCTTCGGGTTTGAACGGGAATTTCTTAAAAAGATAGTCGGCAACGGCTGCGCCAAGAATAGCATCCCCTAAATACTCAAGGCGTTCGTTTGATTCTTTAAAGCCGTGGTCATTCTCTTTTGCAATCGAGCTATGGACAGTCGCGAGTTTGTATAAGGCAAGATTGGAAGGCGAAAAACCTGCAATATTCTGAATCGCCCTGATCAGTTTTTGATCATTTGCGCTCTTGCTTTTAGGTATTTTAAGAATTTTCCAAACCAAGCGACTCAGTTCATTTAATGCATGCTAATTTAGCAATTCTGAACAATTGAGAAAGAATGTTTGGGCGCTGGTATCAGCCTTTGAATTTCTTAAAGATCACCGAGAAGTTATGACCACCGAAACCGAAAGTATTGCTTAAAGCAATATTAACCTCACGTTTCTGTGCTTTATTGAAGGTCATGTTGAGCTTCGGGTCCAGCTCAGGATCATCCGTAAAATGGTTGATGGTTGGCGGAATTACAGATTCATTAATGGCCAGCAAGCAGGCGATGCTTTCAATAGCACCAGCGGCGCCGAGCAAATGACCTGTCATTGACTTTGTCGAGCTGATATTCATTTTGTAAGCATGGTCGCCGAATACCTTTTGAATTGCCTTGATTTCGCCAATGTCACCAAGCGGCGTTGAAGTGCCGTGTGTGTTTACGTAATCTACTTCTTCGGCCTTGATTCCAGCATCTTCAAGTGCATTGTACATCACCTGAATGATGCCGGCACCTTCCGGATGTGGCGCTGTGATGTGATAGGCATCGGAGGACATGCCGCCACCGATAATTTCTCCATAAATTTTAGCGCCACGTTTTTTTGCGTGCTCGTATTCTTCGAGGATCAATGCGCCGGCACCTTCACCAAGAACAAAACCATCACGGTCTTTATCGTAAGGACGTGACGCTGTCTCAGCTCCATCGTTTCTTTCTGAAAGCGCTTTAAGCGCGTTAAATCCACCGACGCCTGCTTCGCAGACGGCAGCCTCGGAGCCGCCCGATACGATGATATCAGCTTTGCCTAAACGCAGGTAAGTGAAAGCATCGTAAAGCGCATTTGTCGACGAGGCACAGGCCGAAACCGTTACATAGTTCGGACCGCGAAAACCGTATTTGATAGAGATATGTCCAGCACTTAAGTCCGGAATCATTTTCGGAATAAAAAATGGGTTGAAGCGGGGAGTGCCGTCACCTTTAGCGTACGATTTTACTTCTTCCTGAAATGTGAGCAACCCTCCGATACCTGATCCCCAGATCACACCGACGCGATTTGGATTGAGCTCAGACAACGGAAGGTTAGAATCTTTGATGGCTTCATCAACCGCGACCATTGCATATTGGGTAAAGGGATCCATTTTGCGGGCCTCCTTACGATCCATGAAGTTACCTACATCGAAGTTTTTAACCTCACACGCAAATTTGGTTTTGTATTTTGATGCATCGAAGCGCGTAATCGGAGCGGCGCCGCTCTTACCGTTCTTCAATCCTTCCCAATATTCAGGAAGGGTATTTCCGATAGGAGTGAGTGCACCTAGTCCTGTAACGACTACTCGCTTCAATATCATGTCTTAGGGGTATGGTTGTATAAAGACGGCTGTCAGTTATTTCTTAACATTTTGCTCGAGGTAGGAAATCGCCTGACCAACAGTTGAGATGTTTTCGGCCTGGTCGTCTGGGATAGAAATGTTGAATTCTTTTTCGAACTCCATAATAAGTTCTACGGTATCAAGGGAGTCAGCTCCCAAATCATTAGTAAAGCTTGCCTCAGGAGTAACTTCAGATTCCTCAACACCAAGTTTCTCGATGATGATCTGTTTTACTTTTTGTGCGATTTCAGACATTGTTATTTGGTTTAGAGATTTAAAAATCTCTGCAAATAAAGAGATTTGCTGCAATATTATCAAACTTTTTTGATCTTGGCAGAATAGGTCGAAATCGTCGTTTTCACGCTAAAAATGAAAAAGAATAAGCTCTTAATTGAATATGATTTCGACTTCCAGCTGTTAGGCATCAGCTCACCGGCAAGGAGTTTTAAGCTTGCGTGGGACATCAATAAAGCACTGTCGGTAAACCTGGTAAAAGACGCTGACCTGGTCGTCGGTTTTAAAAATAATGAAGAACGCAGATTTCTTTTTTATTCTTTTGAAACACCGCTCAATCGTTTGAAACTGTTCAAAAACCGGCCAGTTGACCAGGAGACCGGAAAGTATTTCCTCATCCCCGAATTTCCTCACTTTGATTTCATAATTTTAGCCGCCATGGAAGCATATCCGCAGCAAATGCTTATCGATAAATTAAGGAATGTTTCGTCTATTCAGCTTGTGTCAGCAATACCAATGGAAGGACTCAAATCAAAAGCTAACTTTATCTTTTGATATGACGCCGGGTATTTATAATGTTATTGTTTAATCTTATTTCTTCATCTAGTACCTATGTTTGAAAAAATCTCCTACAACAAAACAAAGATTGTAGCCACTGTCGGCCCGGCCTCCAATTCGAAGGAGATGCTTCGGTCTCTCGTGAGAGAAGGCGTCGACGTTTTTCGTCTGAATTTCTCTCATGGAACACATGAAGATCATCAAAAGGTGATAAGCCTCGTTCGTGAAATAAATAAGGAATTAGGAAGCCAGGTTTCGTTGCTTCAGGACCTTCAGGGGCCAAAGATCAGAATCCAGGAAATGCAGGCGGATACGGTGATTGAACGTGGTCAAAAACTCACGATTACATCGCGACAGCTTCTTGGCAATGCGCAAATCTGCAGCACGTCATACACTTCCCTTCCTAAGGACGTGAAAATGGGAGACATGATCCTGATCGACGATGGTAAAATAGAATTGAAAGTGACCGGGATAGGAGAGTCGGATGTGGATACAGAAGTTATCTATGGCGGACCGTTGAAGTCCAGGAAAGGAATAAACCTGCCGTTCACGAAAGTGTCGGCACCTTCGTTAACAGAAAAAGATCTGAAAGATCTTGAATTCGGATTGAAGAATGACCTTGACTGGATCGCGTTGTCTTTTGTGCGCAAACCGTCTGATATACAGCAGTTACGTGAGATCATTAACAAATCGGGTGCGCAGTCGAAAATTGTTGCAAAGATCGAGAAGCCCGAAGCGCTCAGCAATATTGACGAAGTGATTGCAGCGACAGACGCCGTAATGGTTGCACGCGGCGATCTTGGTGTTGAAATATGGCTTGAAGAAGTTCCGATGGTTCAAAAGATGCTTGTTGAGAAATGCAACAAAGCGGGTAAGCCTGTGATCGTTGCGACCCAAATGATGGAGAGCATGATCGAGAACCCGCGACCTACACGCGCTGAAACAAACGATGTTGCGAATGCTGTAATGGATGGCGCCGATGCAGTGATGCTGTCGGCGGAAACAGCAGCCGGTAAATATCCCATTGAGGTAATCAGAAGTATGGTGCGAACGATCACATCGGTGGAAAAGAATCCGCGGATGTATTTCAGATTCAGAGATGTAAATCCTGATTCGCCAACATACATTCACGATAACTTCGTCTTAGCGGCATGTAAGCTTGCGAAGGACATCGGAGCGAAAGCAATTGTGGGGATGACACAAAGCGGGTATACGGCATATCAGAGCGCAGCTTACCGCCCGAACACAAATATTTTTGTTTTCACTGCCAATAAGGCGTTGCTAACAAAAATCAATCTTGTCTGGGGATCGCAGGCATACTTCTACGATAAGATCAACTCAACGGATGAGACTATTGCCGATGTTGAGGAAATATTAAAGCGCGACGGGCACGTTAAGTCGGGTGACATATTTGTCATCCTTGCAAGTATGCCTATTCACGAAAGGGCACGTACAAATACGCTCAAATTAAACATCGTGAAGTAGTTCGAGATATTTTCATCAAAATTGCGATACCGAAGACTCGTGTGAGACTTTATTCACCGAGTTTTGGTACGACCATTATGACTTCCTCTCGTTCTACAATGACTGCGCCGGGTGGATCGCCTTTCCTTTTTCTCACGAATTTTTTAGGTGTGACGATCACTGGGCATAAGGTGTCAGTCTTTCGTTTTGAATTGTACGCTGCAAGTTGCGCGGCTCTTTCAATTACTTCTTTCGGAAATTTTTTGCCTGACTGGTACTTGATGATAACGTGAGAACCTGCAACGTCTTTGGCGTGAAGCCATAGATCATTTTTATAAGTATGCTTGAGGGTTAGCACATCATTGCTTTCAGCATTCTTTCCAACCAAGATCCGAAATCCATTTTTTTCAAACTCAAAGTATGGAAGGGTGATGATGTCATCGTCATGCTTTCCGCTCAGTTGTAAGTCCTTTTTCAGATCGCGAAGCTTTTTAAGCTCTGTGAGTCTGCCAATGGTTTTCTGAGTTTCTTCCAGGTCCGCCAGCTGTCTTTGTTTCTCATTAATTGCTTTGGTTACATGGTCGATTTCGATCTGCTGATTTTTCGCTTTTCTGTACAGGGCCTCGGCATTTTTCTGCGGCGATAATGTGGGCTTCAGTTTTATGGTGACGGGCTTTCCTTCATCGTATAAATTTTCGAGGACGGCTTTCTCCTGTCCCGGGCTGATCCGATGAAGATTTGCCATGATGATATCCGCCCAGACCTTATAGTTATTGTCGTGCTGAAGTTCGCCGAGTTTAGCTGTAGTTTTCAGTAGATAATTTTTTCCGGAAGCGAGTCGCGAATTGAGAACTGACAACAATGATTGTTTCTCGTTTTGAAGCGCAAAGACATTCGTAAACGTATAGTAGAAGTCGTTAATCGCCTGAAGTGGATTATCGTATTCGCGACGTATTTCTCCAAAGGGGATAAGCGACAATACCGGTTTCCCCTCAATGTTACTGATGTGGTAAGATGGCGATTCTAGAAGATCCTTCAGTTGCAGAAGCATCGTCCATTTTGTTTCAATTCCTGCGTTGGCAAATCCGTTCGACTCAAAATATCGCCAGCTAAGCTGACCGAGTGTGAAGTATGTTTGTGGAAGGTTTTCCAGCGACGCAATGAATTTTTCGTAGCTCCAGTCAATCATACGATTCATCGCCTGTAGCTGGATGTTAGTATCTGCTTTCAAACTTTTTTTGAAGATTTCTACGGCAATTTCATTTTGAAAAAGCACCAGGTTGCTTCGGTTTCCGTGAAGTTTAAAAAGCAATTGAAAGTCATTGGTGAAGTTGATTGCGAATGCCCGTTCATTTTCAAACTGTGTGACAGATTGAACGCGCTGCCCGATCAGGTGAGGGAATAAGTCGATACTATTTTTTTTTGCTCTATGAAACTCAACGGGAAATGTTACACAACTGAATGAAGAAAGCAGGCTTGCTTTAATGAAGAAGGGATCGCTTGTTGTTTCGAACCTGATGATGAGTTCTTCCTTACTTTGACTATAACACTCCGACACCACTGTTCCTTTCAACAGTTTGTCGAGTTGTTGTGAAAGCTGACGAAGGAAGTAGTAATTATTATGCACGTGAATTCTGCAACTGCATGCAGTCTACATAAATTTTCCCTAACAAGAAATTTCCAATCCGTCGAACGCCAGTGATGTGTTCTCTGGAAGTTCTATCGAAACATCGGCATGGCGCCCAAGCTTGTGGCTGATATGCGTGAAGAATGTACGCGCTGGCTTAATAATGTTCACAACTTCGAGCGCCTGTTTTAAATTAAAATGAGAAATATGTTCTTCGCGTTGCAGTGCATTTAATACAAGCGTTTCGGTTCCCTTTAACCGTTCGAACGTTTCGTCCGTAATGATATTGGCGTCGGTGATGTAGCTGAAATTTCCGAACCGGAAACCAAGAACGGGAAGTCTGAAATGGAGCACGGGAAGCGGCGTGACCGTTATGTCATTGATAACAAAATTTTCCTGGTCAATTTCTTTCAGCGTTAACCTGGGTATTCCCGGGTAATATTGTTTTGCGAATGCGTAGGCATATTCAACTTCAAGCTGGGCCAATACAGGCTTTGTTCCGTAAACAGGCATGTCTGCGTTCTGCATGAAATTGTAAGCGCGCACATCATCCAATCCTGCTGTGTGATCACGATGGGCATGTGTAAAAAGCACAGCATCAAGTCTGCGAATGTTTTGTCGAAGCATTTGCTGACGAAAGTCCGGGCCCGTATCGATCACAAGGCTATTTCCATCAACTTCAATGTGAATAGAAGTGCGAAGTCTTTTGTCACGAAAGTCCAGAGATTGGCATACATCACATCTGCATCCGATTACCGGTACACCTTGTGAAGTACCTGTACCCAGAAAGGTGACTTTCATCAGGCAGCGGCAGATTGTTGAAAGAGGTCGAGCAGTTCCTGGTAGAATTTTTGGTTCTTCTCTGAGAATCTTGCGGTATCGAGCGTGATTGTTTTCAGTATATCAAGCAGCGCGTTAATCTTCCCTTCCGTCGTATAAAATTTATTCACGATCATTATTTTCTGATCCTTCAATACACAATAGCCGGATTTAAAATTTCCTTTTTCGTATCGCAACGTGTAGTCGGATTCGGTAATCACGTCCTCCAGTTTCAACAGGAATTGGTTTGTGTATTTAATCATGGTGGCTGTAGAATATGCGACAAAGATAATTCATATTTACGACTTAAGAACCTGGATATCTTTTTTCAATTTTTTGGCGATTTCGTTCACGATACCATTTTGATACACAAGCTTTTAATAGTTATTGCCGGGCCAACGGCAGTTGGGAAAACAGCTCTGGCAATCGAGTTGGCGAAGAAATACGGAACGGAAATTATTTCCGCAGACTCCAGGCAATTTTATCGTGAATTGAATATTGGCACAGCGAAACCCGTAGCCGGCGAACTAGATGCCGTCAGACACCATTTTATCAATTCGCACTCCATCACCGAAAATTATGATGCGGCCGCCTTTGGTAAGGATGCTTTATCGTTGATAAATGATCTTTTTCTGCAATACGACAAAGTTATAATGTGTGGAGGATCCGGCCTTTACATTAAAGCAGTTTGCGAAGGCTTTGATGAGATTCCTGAAGCACCTGACGAAATCCGTGAACGTTTGAATAACGATTTCGAGTTCTATGGTATTACCTGGCTTCAACAGCAAATCCTTGAGCATGATCCGGAGATTGCGGAACTTATTGATATGCGAAATCCACATCGAATGGTCCGCGCACTTGAAGTAAAACTGGCTACAGGAAGATCAATTTTAGCTTTTCGCAAACATAGAAAGCAGGAACATCCTTTTCGCATCACCAAGATTGGGCTTGACTTGCCAAGAGAGATTCTTTACGATCGCATTGATCGTCGGATGGATGAAATGATTTCAGCTGGATTATTCATTGAGGCGCGAAACGTTTACGATTTCAGAAATATGAATGCTTTACAAACTGTCGGTTACCAGGAAATATTTGGTTTCTTTGAGAATCAATACGATTATGATGAGACTGTAAGGCTACTGAAACGTAATTCGCGTCGTTATGCAAAAAGGCAATTGACATGGTTTAAGCGCGACCCGGAGTTTCGCTGGTTTAATCCTATAAATACAAATGACATCACCGCGTACATTGATTCTTTCGCGAACGAAATTGGTTGATTTGTTACCTAGCTAAAAAGTTATTTACCTTGCTGTTCTAATCAATTCTGTCATTGGAGAAAAAAGTTTTGATCATTAGCTACTACTGGCCTCCGTCGGGCGGTAGCGGCGTTCAGCGTTGGTTAAAGTTCGTCAAATATCTGCCTCAGCTCGGATGGACTCCTTATGTCTTCACGCCTGAGAATCCATCGTTTCCAGTGCGCGACGAATCATTGTTAAAGGATGTGCCCGATGAGGCTGAGATTATTCATTTTCCAATATGGGAGCCCTACGATCTTTTTTATAAAATCACCGGAAAGCCTCAGAATTCTTCAGCAGGAATTGACTTGCCCAGTCAGGATACATCAATGCTGAAACGAATCGCGACCTGGTTGCGCGGTAATTTATTGATTCCTGATCCGCGACGATTTTGGGTAAAGCCGTCGGTCAAATTTCTGCGTGATTTCCTGAAAGAAAACCAAATCGAAAATATTATTACCACAGGTCCGCCACACAGCCTCCACCTGATTGGATTAAAACTAAAAAAACAAAACCCGAAACTACACTGGATTGCAGATTTTCGGGATCCATGGTCTGAGTGGGGTTTTCTTGACAGTCTGCGTGTGGGTTCATTGGCCCGAAAGGTTCATAAAAGGCTTGAAAGAGAAGTGCTGCGCACAGCGGATGTTGTTACGACGATTACACCGTTTTATGTGCGTCATTTTGAGCGTTTGGGTGGACGAAAAGTTCAACTACTGACGAATGGATTCGATGAAGATGATTTTCGTGACCTAAAGGTTAGCCGCGACGATAGATTTGTTATCCGTCATGTTGGGATTGTTAACGAGCGGTGTAATCCGCGCCCATTCTTCGAAGCAGTTGCGTTGCTTATTGCTGAAAATGCGTCTTTTGCCGAGCACGTTCGCATTGAATTTATCGGTCAGGTTTACGAACCCGTGAAGGAATTTGCGAGAAAGAATCCGCTGATGAATGAGCGGACTACTTTTATCAGCACGATGCCGCATAAAGAGTTGATGAAGATCTACGGGAACGCTTCTGTATTGTTACTAGTGCTGCATGGGTACAAGGATGCAGAAGGCTATATGCCTGGGAAATTGTTCGAGTACGTTGCAACAGGTCTCCCCGTCATTGGGGTAGGGCCAACAACCGGGGATGCCGCAACTCTGCTCAATGACGGAGACGTTGGTAAAATGTTTGAAGCCGAAGACATCGCCGGACTAAAGCATGCAATTGCAGAAATTTTCGAACGTTGGAAAAAGAATGAACCCCTTCCCAACCAGACTGGATCTCGTCGCTACAGCAGAAAAACTTTGACGCAACACCTTACGTCACTGCTCAGGCCTTAGCGACGTTGTAAAGAAATCCCATCTCAAGCGCTTTTGATATTAATTCAGCAGCGTTGTTCACATGCAGTTTGCGCATCATATTCCGACGATGAGCCTTAACGGTCAGATGCGAAATATGCAATCGCTCGGCAATCTGTTCACTTGTCTTTCCGTTGGCGATTAGTTTCAATACTTCATATTCACGATCCGAGAATGGAGACTCGATCTTTGTCACTGCGCTGAATGAAGGGAATATTTTTTTGCCATCACACGCCTGGAGCAACGCATCAATCAATGCAGCGCTTTCCATTGACTTATTCAAGTATGCATTTGCACCGAGTGTGAAAGCTTCGTGTGAAAAAACAGATTCTTCATGCATGCTCAGTACCGCGATTTTCAGGCTGGGATTGTTTACCCTGATTCGTTTGATGGCGTCAAAGCCATTCAGCAATGGCATTTCCACATCAACAATGAGGAGATCGGCGTTGACGCGATGAATGTTTTCCAGAAGCGATTGGCCGTTGTGGAATTTTCCTGTGACGACAAACATGCCTGATTCGGTGAGTACGCGCTCCAGCCCCTCACAAAAAAGCCTATGATCGTCTGCCAGAACTGTATTGATGGTTTTCATGTTCGGGATTTTTTTATTTCCTGAGATAACGGAATGTCGATTGTGTACGACACGCCAAAAGTACCGGATTCAAATTTGGATGTGCCATTGATTGATCTGATGCGCGACTCAACGTTGTCAAGGCCAAGGCCATTTTGAATCGGATCGGATTTAAAGCCAATGCCGTTGTCTTCATAGATGATATTCAATAGATCGTCAAAAGTATTTAAATGAATGCTAATAGCAGTGGCGTTAGCGTGCTTGATCGAATTTGATAATAATTCCTGTATTATCCGAAAGACAATGATGTTGAGATCGAATTGATGTACGTCGTTGCCGAAAGTTTTCACGCTGATATCAATGGGAATATTTTTTCCGATCTTATTAATGTAATTTTTCAATGCGACAAAAAGTCCGTAGCGCTCGAGGGAAGGCGGTGTTAAATCGTAAATAATATCCTTGATTTCATTGATGGCGATCTGAAACTGATCTTCAACTTCATCGGCAAACGGTTCGTGATGCTGGTGAAGCAATTGTCGCACTGACATTTTTATTGCAGTCAGATTAGTTCCTACCCCGTCGTGCAATTCTTTCGCGATCCGGTTACGCTCCCGCTCAATAGCCGTTACTTCAGACTGAAGAAGTTTTTGCTGATGATCATTGATTATCTTGAGATAAGTACTCTTTTCATTGTACACGGAACGGATATGACGGAAATAGAGATACGCTAGTAGCAATAGCACAAGTACCACCGATACATACACGTACCATTGACGGTACCACGGGGACCTGATTGAAAAATTCAGGGGCGGCAATGCTTGTTTCCAAACCATGTTATCGGCAGCATATTGAAGTTCGAATCTGTAATCACCTGGTGCGAGCGAGTATAAAATGATTTTTGATGTGCTGTTTAGCACCCAGGGTTCAGTTGCCGCAATTCGGTAACGTACAGAAATATATGGATTGTTATACGAGATCGATCGGTATTCGAGCTCAAGATTGTTTTCGTCGTAACCGAGATCTAATCGTTTAGTATCATCGATGCTTACGTTGTTTACGGCGACACCCGTCCATGTAAACAGTGGTATTTCATTTGAATAACCAACTGTCTGATCGAAAATTGAAATCCCCTCATCGGTATAAGCCCATATTTTATCGCCGCCCGAGACAAGGCGATTAATCTTATCCGAAGCCAGACCGCTCCTGGCGTGGAGAAAATTGAACTCCGGAATATTTGTCTGAAGTAGCTTGCTGATGGAACACACCGCAATACCACGATCAGTTCCAAACCAAATAAGTGAGTCCTTGGCTAACACGGAATATACATTATCTGCGGTAAAGCGGTTTGCCGAACTAAATTGAATCACGCTCCAATTTTTTGTATTGAGCAGAAAAAAACCATTACCAATTGTCGATGCCACAACAATGGAGTCATTGAGCGCGATGAGTTGGGAGACTTTAATATTTTCGAACGTTAATGGCGTACGAATCAGTTCGAGATTCTTATTTACCACATCCAGGCCAGACCTTCCAGCCAGCAAAAGCGCAGAGTCGTGAAAAATGATTGACCGGTACATATTTTTCGGTGTCCCGATAATGATATTACCGTTGTCATCGGAATGATACAACATCGTTCCGTTCACCGACCAGGTGTTTCCGTTGCCATCTTGTGTAAACCCGACACGGCCCACCTGGTTAATGTTACCTAGGCGTTTGTCTGGATCAAACAGAAAAGAGCGTGTTGTTGTTGCAATCCATAATTCATTTTTCAATGTGCGATGAATACAAAGAACGGGGTCTTCAAATTCCTTCTTCCATTTCATCTGCCTTGTTTCGGGATCGATAATAGTCACGCGTCCGTTGTTTTCGCCGACAACGATATCGCTGCCGTCATTTGTAACAGCGGTAATTTTACCGTACAGGTCAGGGACGTATCGTTCAATGGATGTGTTTGGAATGTAGTAGATTCCGTTTTGTAAAGTTGAAATCCAAAGGCCCCTCTCGTGATCGTTAATAACTTTTGTGACCGACATGTCACGCAAGAGGCTGAGGTTGGGAACCGAAAGAGAAACACTGTATCGTTCCACGCCATTATTCATGTATCCAATCCATAAATTATTTTCACGATCACGTGAAAGCGAAATGATGGGAGCTGGTCCTTCAAATATTTTTTTGAGCGTCTGGTTGTCGTACTCAAAAATGTTATTGTTGATGCTCAGCAATAGCTTGCCGTTCCACAATTCACTTCTCACAACGTGATAAGCGTGCAACGTGTCAGAGAGCTGAATCGGGAAATATTTTTCATTAATGATCACCTGTTTAACCTGGCTGGTCATGCCCGCATAGCCAATCAGACTTAGGTTATCCCGCTGTATGACCTTTAGTTTATTTTTACCGATGAGGGTGGTATCAAGGTTACCGGTGTCGCTGATTTTGCCAATCACTTCGCCCATGCCGAACCAAACCTGGCCGATGCTGTCGTGATGAAGGCTGGACATGATCCGAAATGCAGAGATTTGATCAAGAATGTCATTATAGCGATAGCTTCGAATCCTCCCATTCTCAAAATAGCAGATCTTACCTGAATAGGTACGGAACCAAATGCGTCCTTTTTGGTCTTCCGAGAATCCGAAAACAACAGGATCTGTCAGTCCGTCTTTGATGTGGAAGACTTCAAACGCCTTTCCATCATAACGAGCAACACCATTATCGCTCGCCACCCAGATAAAACCCTTGCTATCCTGAAAAACTTCATATGTTTCTGCACTAGGTAATCCTTCCGCGACCGAGAAATTAAATGTCTTAAAGTCCTGACCAAAAAGGTATGGAATATGAAAGCTTACCAGGATGATGGATAGGACAAGTCGCATCAAATGAAAAATTAACGAATTATTGGTAAAATAAAATCTCGAAACAGTGTCCAGACCAAAAGACTCATACAAACTGGCAATATTTGGACTAAAGCCGATTTAGGCTTCGTAATCGTGTGGTTTCAGTTATTTTTGCCACAAATCGCTAATTGTTGTGACAGAAAAGAAACGTATCCTGATTCTTGGTGGTCTTGGCTTTATCGGCAGAAACCTATTTAACACCCTGCATTCGCAGGGACACGATATTACTATCCTAACAGATTACCTGCACGATGATCATGCGATAAACGAGGTGACACTAAAGACGGTTGTTGTAGGCAGCATCCTGGATAAAGAATACATTGAAAAAGCTGTTGCCGGATACGACGTTATTTATTCTCTTGCTGGCAGCTCCGGCGCATCGGACAGTGTAAAGAATCCTTATCATGATCTCGACAACAATCTGAAAGGTCATTTGAACATCCTTGAAGGGTGCAGAAAAACCAATCCTCATGCATTGCTCGTTTTTCCTTCGAGTCGCCTCGTGTATGGAAAGCCGCAGTCAGGCCTGGTGGATGAAAAACACCCTATTCAACCAGAATCTATTTATGCAATTCACAAGCTCACCACTGAGCATTATTACCTGCTATACCAACGATTGTATGGTATTCGCAGCATCATTCTTCGCATTTCGAATCCGTATGGACCTTACCAACGATTCGGCAGCAACAATTACGGGATCTTAAACTGGTTCATTCACAAAGCGGTTGTCGGCGAGCCGATCACTATTTACGGTGACGGTTTGCAAAAACGAGATTTCATTTTCATTGATGACGTTGTGTCGTTGCTGAACAAATGTATTTTTTCAAAAGAGATGATCGGAAAGGTTTACAACGTGGGGCTTGGGCGCGGGATCCCCCTGAAGGATGCAGTTGGTGTTATCAAAGATTTTCTACCGGAAACAAAGGTTAATTTTCAGGAGTGGCCCGCTTTAGATAAGATGATTGAAACCGGCGATTACATTTCCGATATCCGCCTTTTGGAAAAAGACACAGGGTGGAAGCCGTCGGTATTGTTTGAGGAGGGAGTTAAAAAAACAATTGAGTTTTATGTCGCGGAATCCGGAAAATAGGCCTACAGTTGCTCACTATATTTCCAAGTATCTTCCGCTAACGGAGAATTGGATCTACCGGACGATCATTAATCATCGAAAATTCAGACCTATATTTTTGTCACGGAAAAAAGAGAACCTCCACCTGTTTCCGATAAACGATTTGCATGTTCTTTTTGACCGATCAATTGTCTTGCGCTATTTTGAAATATTCTACTTTGTCATTTTTCGCTATTTTATTTTGTTCGAACAGGTCTGCAGAAAGCACCACGTAAAAATCCTGCATATTCATTTTGGATATCATGGTGCAAAGTCAATCGGATTGAAAAAGAGACTTAATGTGCCGATGGTCTGCAGTTTTTACGGAGATGATGCCTTTGCATTCAAACACCAGCACAAATATCGAAACCTGTTTGAGCACGCCGACAAGATTCTGGTATTAGGAACTTACATGCAGCAAAGGCTCGTTGCGCTCGGATGTTCACCGGAAAAGCTTGTCGTTCATCATCTCGGGATTGATGTTGACAAGATCAAATATCGCAACCGTAGAGTCATGCCAGATGAGCCTGTTCGATTTTTGATAGCGGCAAGCTTTTTACCAAAGAAAGGTATTGATCTTGCTATTAAGGCGTTGGCATCGTTGGCTCCGCAAAATAAATTCACGCTTGATATTGTGGGTGATGGGCCTTTGAAGGAAACACTTTTATCGGAGATCAAAACAGGTAACATTCAGGATCGGGTTAAGCTTCATGGTTACCGTCCGTATGACTATTTCATTGATCTCACTTATGAATGCCATGTGTTTATTCAGGCGAGCCGGACAACAGCAGAAAATGCAAAAGAAGGAACACCAATGGCAATAGTCGATGCAATGGCATCAGGCCTTGCAGTTGTGTCCACGCGGCATTCTGATATCCCGGAAATTGTGATCGATAACGAAACTGGTTACCTGGCTGAAGAAAATAATCTATCAGAATTGATAGCGTGTTTGAAAAAGATATTTGATGGACGCGAGCGTATTTCCGTGTTCAGCGAACGAGGAAGAGCACACGTCGAATTGGAATTCGATGCCCGCAAGCAGACTGAAAAATTAGAGGCCTATTACGAACAACTTATCAAAGGAATTTAAACTTCAATCCACTATTGATCAGCAGAGGATTTATAAAGAAATCGTTAATCTATACAGTAGCCGGGGCGTTGCCAATGGCAAGCGCGCTTCTGCTGCTTCCGTTTTACATTGCCTATCTTCCGACGGATGTCTATGGCGCTCTTTCCATCTGCCTAACTATTGCAATCTTTATCCAGGTTGTAGTCACCTACAGTTTTGACACGTCACTTTTCATTCACTATCACGAATTCAAACACGACAGGCAGAAGCTTTCCGTCTATATTAGTTCTGTTTTTTTGTTTATCGCAATATTCGGTTTTTGCGTTGCAGTCATGCTTTCCCTCGTCGGGGGCCTTGCGTACGACCTGATTTTTCCAGGCAGCACCATTTCATTCTATCCCTATGGTTTCATGGCGGTCGCCATTGGCGTGTTTCAGGCGATCTTTAAGGTTTATTGTAACTTACTGCAAACACGGGAGAAGCCGACCACATTTTTACTTGCGAACGTCTTTGTCTTTACAATTATAGCTGTTGGCACAATTGTCGGACTTGAGTATTCTCCAGCTACACTAACAGGCCCGTTGGGGTCCCGGGTTCTTGCCGGGGGCTGCGCTGCAGTATGGGCTATGACCATGATCGTTATTGAATTTGGCGTTCATTTCAAGAGCCCCTGGCAGTTAACGTCTTCCAGTTTTAACGCCTATACTTTTATTTACCAGTTGCAGCAATGGGCTATCAACTATCTCGACAATTTTCTGATCATGTTGTTCCTCCCTCTGTCTTCCGTTGGTATCTACGATTTTGCCAAAAAATGTCTTGTCCCTGTTGAGTTAATGATGAATGGGCTAAATGCGTCCATTAATCCCAGGGTCGTATCAATAATGTCGGGACAGGAGCAAAAACAATCTTCGCCGGAAGTTAATCGGTACTACTATGGGTTTGTAGCCGTGATAGCGTTGCTTGTTTGTTTATCAATTCTCGTAATCCCGTTTGGCCTGCAGTTCTTTTTGCAAAACAGTGACTATACAAACGCCATTCAGTACATTCCTTATGTAGCACTCGTTTATTTGTTCAAGGTCACGCGTCTGTATTTCGTCGTGCCTTTTGCCGTGTTAAAACAAATGAAGACATTGACGATCCTCAGTTTTATTATTACCATAGTTAAAGTTGGATTGATGGTGGTATTGATGATGGAGTGGCATTTGTATGGATTGATCTTTTCGTCGTTTGTTGCGTATGCGTTGGAAATAGTTATACTAAGACTCAATTTGCAGAAATGGTACTTTCTCAAATTTAATTATGTGAAGTTGTTCCTTGTGCCATTCGTTATCTTTGCAATGATTCTGTTACTTGAGTCCTTTGTTAGTCATAGCAATGCATGGATGTTGCACAGCGCGTACGCGCTAGGATGTATGGTCTTGTTATTTATTGCCTATCGCAATGAACTCAAATTCATTACTGTTACTAAATCATTGAAGTAATGGCGGGGTTCGTTGGAATTTATGGATCAGCGGTTTTGGAAATGAAGGCAGATGTTGCCAAAGCGGTCGACCTTACCATTTACTCCGCGAAAACAACAAAGCGCATTCTTCGCGAGGACTCAAATCTGATTCTGCATGAGTCATATTTTCCTTTGCTTCAAGCTGGAATCAATCACGCTGTAAGTGGTGATGTGCACGCATGGTTCACGGGGGAAGTTTATCATATTAACGAGTTGAATGTTCCTTCCGGAGCTTTGTTTTGTGACCGTCTACTGGCAAACTATCAGTCGAACAACCTTGATAGATTTTTATCGGGAATAAACGGAATCTACAATGGGATTATTTATGATAAGCATAAACATGAATTGCTGATCATTACCGACCGTTATGGACTGAAGCCACTTTATCTTTCTGGAAATAACGGCGTATGCATACTAGCGTCTGAGCTGAAATGTTTCGCGCAGTTCAAAGCATTTGATTTGACGATTCGCAAGGAAGTTGTTGAGCCCTTCATCGAGCTTCAGCATTTTATGGGAAGTGAGACCTGGTTAAAGAATGTAGAGGTTGCGGCGCCTTCTACAATATATACGTTTAAGCTCGACAGCGGTTCACTTTCATCGCGCCGTTACTGGTCATGGAACATGATTCAGCGTTCGTCTTTGTCTTTTGACGAGGCAGCATTTGAGATGGGCAGGCTGCTAGAAGTTGTTAATAATGAACGGTTCGAAAGCAACTCGCGTGTAGGTGTGGCGTTGAGTGGAGGCCTGGACTCAAGGGCAATCCTTGCGGCAGTTCGGAATGGTAATCCCGTAACCTATACGTTCGGAACTGACAACAGCGATGACGTAGCGATCGCAAAACGCGTAACAAAGCTTGCAAAAGTAAAGCACGTGCATTTCAACACCTATGCTGACAACTGGTTGACCGAAAGATTTACCGGCGTCTGGAAAACGGATGGCATGCTCAATATGCTTCACATGCACTATTCTCATCTCATGGACGCGATCGCAGGCATAATGGACATTAATCTAAGTGGGTTCCTGGGTGACGCGGTGCTGGGCGGGTCGTATCTTGAAAAAAAGGGAAATGTGGCGTTGAACACACGGATCAACGCTGCAACTGCGAGAAGATATTACGGACGACACTTTGAGCGTTGCGATCTCAATGATCCATATTTTGATATTGACAAGATAGACCCGTATCTGTTTTACAATCGGGGTCGAAGGATGATAGGAATGGGCGCTGAGGAACCGTATAAAACAACGCCTCAGCGTCTGCCATTTATGGACAACAGGTTAATGGATTTGTCCTATTCTCTTCCCGATGAATATCGCGTCCACAGTAAAGTATACAACGCTGCTTTGTTACGGAATTACTCCGCATTTTATAAGGATATTCCCCATGCGACCACCGGTGTTCCCATCTCAGAAAACCCGACGTTGGTTAATCTGGGGTTGAAAATGATCAATCGTGCGAAATGGATTTTGAAATATAAGCTTGGCATGCAGACCTCTTATGTGAACGTTCACAATTGGATATTGCAGCCTGACGCGGCTTCGTTCATTTCCTCTGCGCTCGATCCCCGCAAAGCGCTATATCGGGAGTTTACGACGAAGGATTTTCATGCGTTATACTTTATCCCACATCACAAGCGGCGCGCGAATTTCGTACGTGAAATAATGGGGGCGCTTACTTTTGAGATCTGGTTACAGCAAATCCTGAACGGGAAACTTATTGCAGAAGAATAGTAGTGACCTTCTACATTAGGTTCTCTGTTATGAACACAAGGTTCTCGCCTCTGATAGAGAATGAATACCGATAGTCAGACAATGCCTTGAAAACATTTGTAGAACATCCGGGTTTCATGCGATCATGGAGTTCGACTATCAGACAATTCGTTTTCGTTAGCCAGTCCTGATAGTTTTTTTCAAAAACTTCACGTTCACTTCCCTCGATGTCCATCTTTAGGATGTCAATATGCGGTAGATGGAATTCACTCATCAAATCCGAAATAGAGGTTGATGTCATGCCTGTGTCTGTTGATGATTTTTCAACCATCATTCCTCTTTTTCCGAGGCCAACATCCCGAATATCTATCTGTTCCTTCTGATTAAGTAACGCAGACTTTACCGGGACAATATTTGAATACGCCCTGGTGTTCTTCCTGAGCATAATAAAATTCTCTTCGTCGGGCTCAATACTGATTATCCGTGCATGGGGAAATCTGTTTGCAAGGTACACACTCGTCAGCCCGATATTTGCGCCAGCATCAATAATGTATTGTACGTTAAGTGTGGGCGGTAAATCCACATTGTACTCCAGCTTCAAAAATATCTCTTTAAATGTAATCTTGTCTGTTAGTGAAGGGCGCAGGTGTATTGGATGCAAATATCCAGGAAGAGAAATTTTCTCTGACTTGAATTTCAGTTTCAAGTAAACAAAAAGCCCTCTGATCCCGAAGATTTGTAAACACGAAGCAATCAATCCAAACATGGCTGTTGTTATAATGGTTTCTGGACGATCATAAAATATCCAAGCGGAAACTCTTTGCCAGTCTTGAGCGACAATTTTTTTCCTGCTCGTGTGCTTAGTAACACCGAACATACCCATTGAACAAATCGAGAACTAGCCCGACCAATCAGCGGAAGTGCCATAAGTTTTTTTGCAAGGATGTCGGTAAAGATTTCCGGCAGTCCTCCGAAAACGCTAAGCTCTAAGACATTTAAGCCGTTTTTCGAAGCAAAGTTACGCAAGCAAAATTCGGTGTACCGGTAAAAGTCAAAAGGTGCTTCGTGGATTTTGTAAAAGAAAGGCACACTCAGTAATATTTTCCCACCGGGCTTTATGATCCGCGCCATCTCATTCCAGATAATTTCAGGTTCGGAGATGTGCTCGAGTACTTCTGAAATAATGATTGTGTCGAACAAGCCATCAGGAAAATCTAATGGCTTGTTCAGATCACACTGAATGTCGAGATATTGATTTTGATGCCGCGTGTTTGGCCAGTCGGCGCAGATGTTTTCGGTTACGTACGGGCGATACAGTTGGTAAAATGGAACATTTCCACATCCCAAATCAGCCAGTTTTCCGCGAGCATGTTGTGGGATTGCGCGTTGATAAAAGGAAGCGGTAATATCGGTCATCAACCTGGAGGAAATACTTAAATGCGCCGGATTCCGCGATCCGATTAATTTGTTCTTTCTGAAAACATATTTGGTTGGAACCCAGGCAGATGAATTTTGCATTATGTGGACGCGT
>DASPJN010000098.1:0-4401 GCA_035628595.1 Chryseosolibacter sp. | reverse complement strand
AGTATTACGATAAAATTCTTTTCGTCCGTTCTTAAAACGGACTTCCACGATCTTAAATTTATCTGCTGCCGGCATATCCATGTTGGACAACCAGTCAAAAACATTCATTTTATTACAGCCTCCTGTACCGCAAGCCCCGTTGTTATTACAACCCGAAACTTTGCCGTCTTTTGAAGACGTGCCGCATGAGCATCCCATTATATCAACCTTTATAGTTCATTAAATCGACACCGATATCTTTTCTGAAATAGAGCCCGTCCCAATTGATTTCGGCAGCACGGGCGTAAGCGGCATCGCGCGCTTCTTTCAACGATCGTCCGCGCCCTGTCACAGCGAGAACCCTGCCGCCATCTGTAACAACAGCTTGTTGGTCGGTGCGCGTGCCTGCGTGAAACACAAGCTCGTTTGAGTCGGTACCCAGTGAAATTGATTTTCCTTTCTCAAAATCTCCGGGATAGCCGCCACTCACAAGTGCGATCGTTACCGCGTGTCGCTCGTCTATTTCAATCTTTTTGTTTTTCAATTCGCCTTTAGCCGTAGCAAGCAACAAATCAACGATGTCGTTCTTGATTCGTGGCATGACAGCCTGGGTTTCCGGATCACCCATACGCGCGTTGTATTCGATCACGTAAGGCTCACCGCCAACGTTCATGAGTCCAACGAAAATAAAACCTTTGTATTCGATCGCTTCGCGATTGAGTCCGGCGATTGTCGGCTTGACAACCTGCTCTTCAACCTTTTGCATGAATTCCTTCGAAGCAAAGACAACAGGAGAGACAGCGCCCATGCCACCCGTATTTGGTCCGGTATCGCCATCGCCAATACGTTTGTAATCTTTAGCTTCCGGAAGGATGAGGTAATCTTTCCCATCCGTTAACACGAAAACCGAAAGTTCAATTCCATTAAGAAATTCTTCGATCAGTACTTTCGCGCTCGCTTCGCCAAACTTTTTATGTACAAGCATGTCTTTGATGACAGCCTTCGCTTCCGCCTGGCTGAGGCTGATGACAACACCTTTTCCTGCTGCAAGCCCGTCGGCTTTAAGCACGATTGGTGGCTTGCAGGTGCTGATGTAATCGAAGGCCTCTTCGATGTTGGCGGCTGTAAAACTTTTCGCCTTGGCGGTCGGGATTCCGTTTCGAAGCATAAACTGTTTCGAGAAATCTTTGCTGCCTTCGAGCTGCGCGCCAATCTTACCCGGGCCCACGATGAGAATGTCTTTGAACCATGGATTGCTTTCGAAGTAGTCGCGGATGCCTTTAACCAGTGGCGCTTCCGGGCCGACAACCACCAGCTCGATGTTTTTATCCTGGCAGAACTGGCCGAGGGCTTTGAAATCATCGGCAGCAATTGACACGTTTTCCGCTACAAGGCCGGTGCCTGCATTACCGGGGGCTACATAAAGTTTATCGCAAAGGGGGCTTTGTTTGATCTTCCATGCAAAAGCATGTTCACGTCCTCCGTTGCCGATTAACAGTATGTTCATGAGCCAATTTTGGTTTAACTCCAAATATAGTGTGAAATCGCGGATTTGAAAGGGAGCTATGGGCTGCCAAAATAAGATTTGATGCATCTAATTCTGTATTTCTTTTTATGAATGCGCATAGCAGACAGCTGTAAACCCGCCTTTGAAGTTTTGCGGGTAATGGTTGCTTACTTTCCGTTATCTTTGTTTTCGGGTAATCCTTACCCGATTCGATTTTTATATGAAACCCCTCGTCCAAACCCTGTTGTTAGCATGCTTTATTCTGTTCAATTCGTGCGATCAAGACGAAGAAGGGTCGAAGCCAATTGCAGACTTTGAAGTTATTGTTTCAGGAGAAGCTCCGGAAGCGGTCGTCACCCTGATTAACAAATCAACTAATGAACAAGCTTGCTCATGGTCGTATTCCAACGGCTTTTTATTTACGCTTATTTCGTCAGGAACAGGTTCGGGATGCGAGTCCCCGATAAATTTGGATGTTGATAAAGCGGGAGAATTTCACATTTATCTCAATGTGTCAAAGGGCAGTGATACTAGCTCGAAATGCTTAACTGTTAACATCCCCGGTTCCTCTCCAGTAGAAACGTACCAAAATATTGAATTCGGATTACCAGGAGGCGAACACGGGGTCGGCCGTTTTTTCTCTTTCAATATGGATCAGATGTTTAAAGACGGCGACATTGCCCTGGATACGATAGGTTCGTCTATTGATCTTGCATTTACCAGCCATGAAGATAACAAATACTATTTTTTGAGTCCGGATGCTGAAGAATTCGACATTGCAGGTGCGACGATGACGAAAATTGATAACACTGCATCGATTGATCAAATGACAGTCGCGGAATTTGATGCGATGAATGATGATAAGAAACTGAGCCTCCTTGACATTGAGAACACAAATGAATATTTCGAAATAGGTTCCATTCCGGGAATTGTATTGTTTGAATTGTCATCAGGAAGACGCGGTGTTATTAAAACGAAGGAGATTAATGATGACCGACTTCTTGTTGATATTAAAATCCAAAAGTATGCGGGTGAACCATTGTTACAGGGCTGCTTTGCCGAGAGCGATTAGGTTGCAATAATAGCAAGTTACCACTAGTTCATTTTGATTGCATGACCCGATGATTCCCGACATTCTTCTGAAATGATATAATACAATATCAATGGTTGTTTTTTATGTGGCCTTAGATCCAGGTCAATTTTTGTATCCGAGGTAACTGTCAGCGCCAGGTAATTGTCAAACATGTCGCTGATTACCATAAAATAGTTTCCACCGTACGCCACAGGAAACTTCCATGAAACAGGCACAGAGTCTGCGTTTGTGCGGATGACCTGATCATTTTCAATTTTGATATCATCTGCAAAATCGCAGGCATGCCCTCCAGGTGTGGTCTTGCAGGTAAAATGATAGTTAAAATGACAATCGTGAAGATTTCGGCTTTTAAGAATATTGAAAATGCTGTCGTGCAGGATGTATTCTTTTGTAGACATGATGCTTGCCATCATCGTGTCAAGCCTGTAGGTGTCCGGCTTATTCGTGTGGCTCGACCATTTATTCGGAAAGGCGTATTGTAAAGTTCCTTTTTGTTTAATTATTACTGGTCGACGAAGATCAAGAGTGTCCCCTGTTTTTATTTTTTCGCCATTTAAATAGAAGGTTTTCTTTGAAGACGAAACTACCAGCGCCTGAGCATTGCCGCTTTTGGATAAAAGCACCATAGCAATTGCAAGAAACACAAATTGAAAACTTCGAAACATTTCCAAATATAAAGTTCGATTATGAGAAACGTCGTGAATGTCTAAAAGCCACGGATATCACGGCTTAAATTTGACGAAGCACTTTTCAATACAGTTAAATGGCTCTGCCGTTCTTTACTTCGATTGTGGAACCCTCGGCCAAAAAGACGGATGCAGGATCTTCGTCGCTTAAAAAGGCAAAGGAGTCACCATAAACATCGCCAAAGTCTACGTCGATTGAATAGCTTTTGGTGCTATAGACATCCCATTTGGGATGAGTTACTTCATACTCTGAAGTTTTCTCGTGCGATAATTTTGTGTACCCCCAATAATGTTCCGTTATAAATCCTTCCTCTGTGTCGTCTTTAACAGAAGACGGATTATTCTCCGCGACAATTTGCAATGAATTCCAACGTTTCTTCCGCCATTTATACTCAACTGTCAGACTGTTCTCATGCGGCAACCAGGAATGGTCCATAGGCATTGTTTCGTAGTTCTCGCCGTAAACATGGTTAGCCACAAATGTCAAAGCATGTTTCGGAACAATCTCTTTGACGAAAACGACGCCGCGCTTCCATTTTCCGTGGTCTCGATAACGAACATAAAATCGTAGATTGACTTCTTCAAAATTTACGTGGAAAGGGATTTTAAATCCTTTGATTCTTGTATCCTGAAATTTAAACCCGACCAAACTGACGTAGCATGCGTTGTTCCATATATCTAACTCGGTCTTTCGCGGAAGGTATGTTTTTAACAAACTGGCATCGACAATGTAGTTTGCCATTACCAATTTTCGCCATTCGGCCTGAAGAAACTTTTTTTTTTGTAGGAACAAAGGAATGCTGGATCAGTGGCAACTTATAAAAAAAGCCAGTCTCTCGACTGGCTTGCTAATTTTAATTCGCGTATTCCGACAAGAACTTGATCCGCATCAACCGGATCTCCTCTTCGCCGTATGCTGCGATAGAACCATCGTTCAAAGCGGCCTCCAGACTGTCGGATTCTGCTGACATAAAGTAATCGTGAATGTCATCCTGCTTGTGGGGGTCCAGCACCTGATCAATGTAATAGTTCAGGTTCAGTTTCGTTCCTGAGAAACAGATGTTCTCGATCTCCGTCAGCAGATCTTCGAAAGAAAGCTTCGTCGTTTCGGCAATTTCTTCGAGGTCGACCTTGCG
>DASPJN010000097.1:0-4033 GCA_035628595.1 Chryseosolibacter sp. | reverse complement strand
GGCAGTAACCCGTTTGTAATGAGGCTTTTTCATCAAACGCGCAAGTCGGCCGCCAATTGAACCAAACAGAATGAAATACAAGCGCATACTTTTAAAACTAAGTGGAGAAGCCCTGCAGGGTTCATCAAAAAATACCAATATCAACCCATCTGTTCTGGAACAATACTGCGACGAAATCAAGGCAGTAAAAGAACAGGGTGTTGAAATTGCGATTGTTATTGGCGGCGGCAACATTTTTCGCGGCGGACAGGCAGAAGCCCTCGGCATCGATCGCGTGCAAGGTGATTACATGGGGATGCTGGCAACCGTGATCAACGCAATGGCGCTCCAAAGTGCGCTTGAGAGACACGGTTTATATACCCGTCTGATGGCCGGAATAAAAATGGAACAGGTATGCGAGCCTTTCATTCGCAGACGTGCGATTCGCCATCTTGAAAAAGGACGCATCGTTATCTTCGGCGCCGGCATCGGAAACCCATATTTTACTACGGACTCAACGGCCAGCTTACGCGCAATTGAAACGCAATGCAATGTCGTACTAAAGGGCACACGCGTGGATGGCGTTTACAGTGCCGATCCCGAAAAGGTGCCTACTGCTACGAGATATTCGAAACTGTCTTTCCAGGAGGCGTATGAAAAAGGCCTCAACATCATGGACATGACGGCGTTCACACTTTGTATGGAAAACAAACTACCGATCATTGTTTTCGATATGAACAAAAAAGGAAACTTGCTTAAAATTGCACAAGGTGAGGAAGCTGGAACATTGATCAGCTAACCATAACACAATAACACACTATGGAGGAACTGGAATTATACCTGGAAGAAGCCAAAGACCTGATGAGCAAAGCGCTTAACCACGTTGCTCATGAACTTACAAAGATCCGTGCTGGCAAGGCAAATCCTTCTATGCTCGATGGGATCATGGTTTCCTATTACGGTGCAATGTCACCTATCAACCAGGTATCATCCATGACGGCGCCCGACGCACGTACGATCTTCATTAAGCCTTGGGAAAAAAGTCTGATCCATGAAATTGAACGTGCTATTCAAAACGCAAACCTGGGACTAAATCCACAGAATGACGGGCAGCAAGTCATCATTAACATCCCCATGTTGACTGAGGAGAGAAGAAAGCAGCTTGTAAAACAGGTTGGCCAGGAATGTGAGCACGGCAAGGTGAGTGTAAGATCGATCCGCAAAGAAATTAACGAACAACTGAAGAAAGTGAAAGGTGTATCGGAAGACGACGTGAAGAATGCCGAAGACCAGGTGCAAAAGTTCACAAACGATTCTATCGAAAGGATTGATGCCCTTATGAAAAAGAAAGAGGCTGAGATCATGACTGTTTAACCAACTTTGATTTGAAAAGAAAGCCGGTCACCCCGGCTTTTTCTATTTAAACGGTACAGGAATATCAACGCCGTTTACTAATTTGGACGATCTTAAAGCAATGGAAGCTGACTTCGGTACACGCACAAAATCCACAATGAAAAAAGCATTCAGAATCCTGCTGATGCTTGTCATTGTTGTTGGCGTTTCCATTTTCAGTTTTTATTACTGGGCCGTTTACGATGAAGGTGTGCGTGCGGGCAACGTGCTTCGCATCAGCAAGAAGGGTATGATTTTTAAGACACATGAAGGCCAGTTGAATCTGCAGACATTCGGTGCATTGAAGGGCGCTAATCCAATCATGGAGTCATTCGATTTTTCTGTGGAGGGAAGCGAGAAAGAAGTTCTGAAAGATCTGCAGGAAGTTGCCTTAACAGGTGAACGCGTAAATCTTCATTACATTAAGCGATATAAGATATTTCCATGGCGTGGCGATACGAAGTATTTCATCACGAAAGTGGAGCGATCAAACATTAAACAGGAAAGATAGGCTGTTCGCTAAATGGCGGGCATGACGA
Source organism: Chryseosolibacter sp. (assembly GCA_035628595.1). Lineage (GTDB taxonomy): Bacteria > Bacteroidota > Bacteroidia > Cytophagales > Cyclobacteriaceae > Chryseosolibacter. The sequence continues at coordinate 2,123 of DASPJN010000097.1, read as the reverse complement.
AAAATAAAAAGCATGGTGAAATTTTCTTCTGATGTTGAAGCTGCTGACGCACTCGCCGCTTCGTATAAAAAATTAAACAATGAAATCTCGAAAGTCGTTATCGGGCAGGACGCGGTAATCCGCCAGGTGCTTACTGCGATTTTCTGTCAGGGACACAGCCTGCTCATCGGTGTGCCCGGACTCGCAAAAACGTTACTCGTTCAAACCATCGCGACGTCGCTGGAGCTTGCTTTTAAAAGAATTCAGTTTACACCTGACCTCATGCCGTCAGATATCGTTGGCGCAGAGACGATGGACAAAGAAAGAAATTTCAATTTCGTGAAGGGTGCCGTGTTTGCAAACATCGTCCTTGCTGATGAGATCAACAGAACGCCTCCGAAAACGCAGGCTGCCTTGCTTGAGTCTATGCAGGAATATTCGGTAACGATTGCCGGCCAGCGTTATGAATTACCTCGTCCGTTCTTTGTTCTTGCTACGCAAAATCCGATCGAACAGGAAGGAACATATCCGCTTCCGGAAGCGCAACTCGATCGTTTCATGTTCAATATCATGCTTACATATCCATCGTTCAAAGACGAGGTGCAGGTTGTGAAGTCGACCACGAGCGATGAGCCGAAAACAGTTGACAAGATCCTTACTGCGCAAGACATTGAAACATACCAACATCTTGTGCGTCGTGTGCCGATTGCAGACAACGTTGTTGAATACGCAGTTTCACTTGCAGGTAAAACACGTCCTGGTGTTGCCGGTGGTTCCGATGTAGCGAAACAATTTCTCGAATGGGGCGCGGGTCCTCGTGCATCGCAGTACCTGGTACTCGGCGCAAAATGCAACGCATTATTGAACGGAAAATATTCACCGGACATCGAAGATGTTCAGGCCATCGCCAAACCTGTTCTTCGACACCGTATTGTCCGGAATTTTAAAGCAGAAGCCGAAGGAATTAGTGTGGATGATGTCATCGATAAGCTGATGGCCAGCTGAAAATTACAACCCTGCCGCCGGCGGGGTTTTTTTATACTTTCTGTTTTTTTTCTTTTCAGGTACCTTTGTCACTCATCGTTATCGAGTCATAAGAATTACCGGATGGATGAACACTTGCCATCCGTTCATCGAATCTTAAATAAGAATAATTATATTTAAGCGAAGATTCTCTCGCATGCCTAGAACACTCATCGCTTGTTTTCTGCTTATCGTGATCTGCTGCAAATGTTCTGATCATGATCTTACAACGGATACCTATTACGAAGGCGAGAAGATAGAAGGACTGGAGTTTTTCTATCCTTTATGGATGCCTCCCACTTCCTCAACATACCCTAAAATAAGCCCGGACGGAACAAAGCTTGTTTTCGTTCTGCCAGTAATTCTCGAATCGCCTGACCCCTGGGGGATTTACGTGTATGATCTGGCAACAAAACAAATTTCACTGCTGGCTGCAGAAAGTTTCGCCCCGGATTGGTCTCCAGATGGCAAGTGGATCGTCTATAACACTATTGGCAAAAGAATATTTAAGGTAAGACCGGATGGTAGTGATCTGACCCAATTAACTTTTTCAGGAAGTAAACTAGGTCCTGTCTTTAATATGGATGGAAGCAAAATAGCATTTCGTAAGACACTTGAAGATGCTGAAGGATCTGGTGGGATATGGATAATATCGTCAGAAGGGCTTAATGAGGAATTTATTTATGATCAATCAAGTGTGGAGGATTGGAATCCTATAGATTTGAACGAGGTCATCGGGCTTAGAAATGCAAATACATCTCCGATCCAGGTAGTTTTTAAAATAATAAATACTTCAAACAAGATTCAAAAAAGAATTCTTAATCCTCCGGGGAGCCATGATAATCGAATTGTTCAATACAGTCCTGATGGTACCCGCTTGGTTTATGCCAATGAAACCGGCATCTGGGTAATGAACGCAGATGGCACAGAAGCAAAGCACATACTGCCAAGCTACCTGTTGGGCTCGGCGTATTTGTCTAATGAAAAGAAACCGGGCCTTCATTGCTATTCACCTTCCTGGCATCCGGATGGCAGGCATATTATATACGAGCATTTTGATGTTACCCGTAGCAATTACAATGCGCAAGGGCTTGAAGTCGAAGGAAAGCTTTCTTTTTATA
>DASPJN010000096.1:0-11623 GCA_035628595.1 Chryseosolibacter sp. | reverse complement strand
CAGCTCTTTACTCTTAGCATCAAGGAAGCTGACCACTAAGATCGAATTCGGGTTAACATCTCTTACTTTCTTAATATCGCGTAAACCGTTCAAAATGACTTCGCGGCTTTTATCCGGATTCTTATCGAACGTATCAAGGCCCAGGCGGTGATAAGAATAGTAGGCCTTCCTTATGTCCGACATCTGTGCATTGTTAAAATTCTCAACGATCCAGTAGCGGTTACGATTACTTCCCAATGATTGCCAACCCGCACGGTTAGATTGTTGTGCAGTGTTCACCACCATCTGTGCACGCTGGAAAAACGCGGTTCCACCGAGTTCACTGAATGAATCGTAATCTATGCCGAGAATCAGGTAGGCGTACACCGCGAGCATCGATGTCAGGTTCGTCGTGAAAGTATTGTCATTGTACTCCAGCGGTTGAGAATCGATGTATTCGAATTCCCAGTCGCGATCAGCGAAATTGAATAACAAACTTTCGAAATTTGTGTTGAATACCGGCCGCGCAGACTGCACCTGTACCGTCGCATTAAAGCTACCGATTGACGGCATCTTTGTGATCGTGAGCAGAATATTGCACTTGATCTTTTCGTGTGTTTTGAAATCGTCGTTTGTCCATTTACGCGTGTTCATGAACTGCTCAAGGGCGTTTTCCATATCCTTGAATACAGCCCGATCGGAAGTTTGAACCTGCGACGCATTGATAGACACCGAACAATTCAACTCCTGCGCCATAGAAGCGCTTACTAAGAAGATCAGCACGATGGTGAGCAGATTATTACGCATGCAGTTTTCTGATAATGGCCTCCACGATATCGTGTGCAACTTCTTTTTTTGTTTTAAGCTCGAATGTCTGCGTTTGTTGCTGCCTGTCAATGATCGTTACCTTATTGGTATCATGACCAAAGCCGGCACCCTTGTCATTGAGGGAATTCAGAACAATGAGGTCAAAGTTTTTCGATTCTAGTTTTTTTAGTGCATTCGCCTTTTCTTCTTCCGTCTCCAGTGCAAACCCGACTATCATCTGACCATTGCTTTTCCGCTTGCCCAGAGACGCGGCGATGTCTTGCGTCTTTGTTAACTCAAGCATCAGGTTTTCATCTTTCTTTTTTATTTTCTGACTGGCAGCGACAACCGGTCTGTAATCAGCCACCGCGGCTGACAATACCGCAATGTCGGTTGTCGAAAAGTACTCGTTACAGGCGTTAAACATTTCTTCAGCAGAAGTTACACTGTGAACGTTTACGGAAGGGTGAATCGTATGTTGTTGCGTGGGTCCACTGATGAGATTTATTTCAGCACCCTCATTTGCTAATGCTTCGGCAATTGCATAGCCCATCTTGCCGGTTGAGTGGTTGCCGATGAAGCGCACCGGATCAATCGCCTCATGCGTAGGTCCGGCGGTGACAAGCACTTTCTTGCCTTTCAGTCGCTGGCCGTTTTTAAAAAGGACTTCTAGCGTTGTGGCAATTTCTTCTGGCTCAGCCATCCTTCCGGTACCAATCAGTCCGCTTGCGAGTTCACCAAAGGTTGGTTGGATAATCTTGTTACCGAATGATTGAATCCTCTTCAGGTTCGCTTGTGTTGCAGGATGCTGGAACATGTCCAGATCCATTGCTGGTGCGAGAAATACCGGGCATCTCGCCGACAGGTAGGTTGCAAGCAAAAGATTATCGCATAATCCGTTGGCCATCTTGCCGATCGTATTGGCAGATGCCGGGGCGATGATCATCACATCCGCCCACAATCCCAGATCAACGTGGTTATTCCATTCTCCGGATTTGTCTTTCACGAAATCCGTAAGGACTGGATTTTTTGAAAGCGTTGCCAACGTCAGTGGCGCTATGAATTCGTGCGATGCGGGTGTCATGATCACTTTCACAGACGCACCTGCTTTTACCAGCAGCCGGGTAAGAACGGCAGATTTATATGCCGCAATGCTGCCAGTGATTCCCAGTATGATTTTTTTTCCAGCTAACATCATGGTGGTGTTTGATGATTAGTGGTAAAGTGCCGGTCAGAAGACCAACACTCTTAGTCCTGCTTTTCCTCTACTTCATTGCGCAAACGGAAGTTGAGTTTTCCTTCAAGGAATTCTTCCGTTGCTGTTGTGGTTGGTTTTGGAAGGCGCTCATAGAACTTGGAGATCTCGATCTGCTCACGGTTTTCGAAAACCTCTTCAAGGTTGTCAACAGTGGTGGCAAATTCAGCAAGCTTGTTGTTAAGCTCTTCTTTGATATTCACAGCGATTTGTCTCGCACGTTTAGAAACAACGACCACAGACTGGTAAACATTTCCAGTTTGTTCTGCGATCTTATCCAAATCGCGTGTAATTACAGATGATTGTACTGCCATAATCTAGGTATTTGAGTTCTTTAATGAGTTCAGCTGCTCCAGGCTTTCCGCGTAAAGCTTTTCAGCTTCCTTCAGGAATGAGCTTTCTGGATAACGGTCTACAAAGTCCTGGTAATGTTCAACGACTTCTTTATAACGCTCCGCTTGTTTTGAACGAATGCTTTTGGAAGCCAGACGGTATTCTGAATCGATTACCAGGTACGATGCTTCCTCCAGGTATTTGGAATCCGGGAAGTTATCTTTAAAATTATTGAGCGCAACGATGGCGGATTTGTAATAACGCATCTTGTAATACTGGTATGCATTATCGAATCCCTTCTTTTCAAGCTTGTTTTGTGAGGCGTAGATCACATCAATTGCCTGGTCGCGAAACTTACTGGACGGATACCGGTTCACAAACTCCTGCATCGCGTTCATAGCCTCGATACTGCTGGTTTGATCAAGATTTGGATTGGGTGCGGCCGCAAAAAGCGAATAAGCATGCATAAAACGCGCTTCTTCGGCAAATTGACTTCTGCCATACGTTTCATAAAATGTTCGGAACTGCTCCGAAGCCAATAAATATAATTTATCGTAATACTGGCAGTAAGCCAGGTAAAACTGAACCTTTTCACCTTCCGGTAATCCCCTTACAATCGGTAAGATCTGTTCAAAAAGAACCGAAGCACGGTAATAATCCTTCTTTGCATAATAATGAAGCGCACCTTCGTATTTTACCCGCCAATCCTCGCTCTTCTCGATTTTCCTGAATTTACTGCAGGCAGAAAAGACTATTAGCGCGGCAAGAATGAATAAATAACCCCGTACTCTTTGCATAAGCCCGCAAATATAACAGTTGGCGACGAACATTAAAACGCCAATTTTGCCGAGTTGGTGCTGAAAAGAACCGAAAAACCTTATTTTTTAACGACCAGTTTGCGGGTGATCACGCCTTCATTGTCGATGTAGAGGGTATAAAAGTAGATGCCGGCATTTAATCCGTCTGCGCGGATCTTCAATTTGTTCTCAGAGGATAGAAGCGGGTAAGTTTCGATGATATTACCCAGTATGTTGTGAATCACGATCTTAGCTTTGATTTCGTCATCGCTGATTTGATAATCGACAAACGCATTATCAATGATCGGGTTCGGATAAACATCCTTCAGGGTGATGGCAGAAGAGCTGTAGATCGTAGGCTTTTCGGTACGCTCGTCAACTGAAAAATTCATGTTGAGTTCGTAAAGATCGGCCGGGTTGGATTTATTAAACACGACGTAACGAAGCTCGCTGATGGCGTGTGTCAGACCGGCCTCAAGCGCGATGTTGACGCTGCTGATTGTTTCGCCGGGGTTAAGTTTGATAATATAGTCATCAACTTTTGCGTCGAGGCAATTGTCATCAATGCAATAATAGTTTTTTTGAGAGCTGCCTATCTCGGCTGACACCCTTCGTACAACCAAGGTTGTTGTTTTGTCAGAATTGTTTTTAAGATGGAGGGGGACTTTGATTATCTCACCGATAAACCCAGTGATGTTCGCGTCAGGTGTATTAATGATTTCGAATGACTGCGCGTTTAAGCCCAATGCCATTACCAGAAACCATATAGATACCAGAATCTTCAGCATCCAAAACCTATTTGCTACAAAAGATACACAATTTACCTAAGTGCCGCTATAAAAATCAAACAATTTTGCGATGATGATACAATAACGAGAAATTCAAACCGTTGCGCGCCGGGATTAAGAATTGCTTCATGAACACAAACATGTTGTATGAGGAAATTCGCAGCCTTCATTCTATTTTTTCTCTTCACCTACCACGTTGAAGCACAGTTATATAAAAAATTCAGGATTGGTTTTGGTGTTGGCTATGCCTCCGGAAGTGGCTATGCTTCCGGAGGAGCAATTGGTACGGTTGAGCCTGCCTGGAGATTTACGGATCGCATCATCGCAGGCATGCGTGTAGAGTGGGCGGGCATCGCACGCGGAGACTATAAAGACCTTTCTGCAAACGTTGACGTAGCGAGAATTTTCAGTGTCGGGCCAAATGTCATTTGGTATTTTCCGGGTGAGGTCGTGAGAACGTTCGCGGGTGCGGGTGTCGCGTCGTACAACATGTTGTCAATTCAATACAAGCTTGCATCCGGCGGGCCGGTACAATCATCCGGCGATGAATCGAAAATTGGATTTTATCCAAGAGTAGGTTTGGAACTGGCTCACTTTGTTTTTTCAATCGACTACAACGTCATACCGAAAACGCGTGTTGCCGATACCGAATTTCGGAATAGTTATCTGGCCATCCGTTTTGGTTTTTTCCTCGGTGGTGGAAGGAGGGAGCCTGAACAACGATAAGACCTTATTTCGGTAAAATGGCAGGCTTAGGGATCACAGTTTTGCGTGTAGGCTTTTCGTTATATCGCCACGAGAACCCTTTAAGCGTCTTATCCTCCTTTTTAAGCATGTGGGGCGGAATGAAGCTAGCTTCGGGTTTTACAAGAAAACTCAGGTTGTGTACACCGCCTTCCTTAAACCGGATGATAATATTACTACAGATGATCTTATTCACGCCCATCATGGTGGTGTTGTCATCATCGATGGCGAAATACAGACTTTCTCCGTTGCCCTCAACAAGTACCTTACTGATTTTTCCGTCGTTAATGTCTGCCGTCATTTTTCGCCCTTTAATCTGATTGAAATTAAGCAGTGTATCCCTGTTGATTACAAAAGCATTGGCAATCAAATACATTTTGTGAATCGTGTTGTTCTTGAGCAGGAATCGAATCGAGTCAGCTGTGAGCTGGTTTCCCTCCGACCAAAGGATGGGCTCCTGATAAAAATAAATAGTTGAATCTGCGTAGCGATATTCAAGAGAATCTGACGAGCCTTGCATATCGGTCTTGAATAGACGCACGTTGTTGTAAGCTAAAATTTTCCTTTTGGAAGGATCCGGACTATCAATAGAAACAAGTGTGTCAGCGCGAATGAACAATGTGTCTTCATCATTGATTTTGGCGACATATGCTCGATCATAGATTTTTGTTATCCCCTTACGTTTGAAATGGTCTGAAGCCTGTCCATAAATGACCAAATTTTCCTCCTTGTAGGTCAAGACTACATCTCCGCGGACCTTCGCAATATCCCTGGCTGCGTCCAGATCATATCGTTTACCCACCAGGGTATAGTTTTCGGTTTCCGCAGTGCCGGCAATAAGATCCGACTTCCGGGTTATCGTATTATAAACGCCCTTCTCATACTCAAACGTACTGCTGTCTTTGTTTACCACCCGCGTCCTCGTAACGAAGTAAATTATTTTGCTCCGGGTATTGTATCGCAAGCTGTCGGCGTACATCGTGTAGTCAGGGTTGGTGACTTTTACGTTCGTTTGAAACGTTGCCAGGCTCGTATTTGCATTGTAATACCCTTTCTCAGAGTTAAGCACCGTAGCACTGTCAACGAGTTTGCCTCCTTTGAAGTAGTAAGCAATGTTACTCGATCGCATATAGTCCAGGTTATCCGTATACAGGGTAGCGGAGGCATTCGTGAACACCACATTGTTTCGGATCTTGGCAACCCTTGAATCGCCGTCATATTCCAAACGCCGGCCGGTTATTGTAACCGAATCACCTTCTAGAATTTTTACCTTGCCAAATGCTTCAAGTGAATTTTTGCGTTTGAAAAAGTGTGCTGAATCACAATAAATGGTAGTGTTATTTTGGGTAAAAATTACATTCCCCAGCAGACGTTCATAACGGTCACCATTTTTGCGTCCGCCCTTCGCAGCATCAGCCTGCTTCAATCTTACTTTTTTCTGCGCTTCAGACGATAGTGCACAAACAGTAGTAAGAAGTAAAATCAAGCAGCTGCGGAACATCAATTTGGAAAACGGAAGGTATTCGGACATCTGTTATGTAAATTTGGGCGTGGTAGAGCAATTTTTAAACCATATCCACCGCCATCAACTGTGCAAAACTACTGATAAAATTCTTCTTGCCATCAGCGGAGGTATCGATTCAATGGTCATGGCCGACCTGTTTTTGAAAACACGTCACCGAATAGCCGTGGCGCACGTTAACTACCAGCTGCGGGAGGCTGAATCACACCGCGATGAGGATTTCGTGCGTACATTCTGTAGCAAGAACAACCTGGAATTCCATTCTTTGAAAGCTGAGACAACGAAGATTGCCACCGAAACCAGACAATCCGTTCAGCTTGCCGCGCGCAGGATTCGTTACGATTTTTTTAAACAGCTTATCCGCGAGAAAGCATACGGGTTTGTCGCCACCGCGCATAATCTCAACGACAATCTTGAAACGATAATCATGAACCTGGTTCGCGGAACAGGCATTGACGGACTCTCCGGAATTCCTTTAACAGCTGACTATCTCATCCGTCCATTGCTTTTTGCCAGTCGTGAACAAATCATGGCTTACGCGGATGAAAATCAAATCAGTTGGGTAGAAGACAGCAGTAACGCAAAAGACGACTATACACGAAACATCATCCGGCACCACGTAATCCCTCAGCTGAAAAATGTTAACGCCAATCTTGAAAACACTTTTGAGGATACCTTGACCAGGATCAAAGCAACCCAAAACGTTTTCGCATCCGCAGTCGATCAGCTTCGAGCGAAGGCAACTGAAACAAGTATTGGCTTTTCCCTGCAGATTGCCGAATTGTCAGCGTACCGTTTTCCTGAAGTGATCTTGTGGGAGTTAGTGAAAAGCTACGGTTTTAACTTTGACCAATGCAAGGACATGGTAAAGAAACACATTTCAGGTAAGGTTTACTTATCCACCTCGCACCGGATCTTACTCGACCGCAAGACCATTATCCTGGAAAAAAGAATTGACGCCAAACCTCGTTGCACCGAAATATCAATCAATGATAAAAACGTGGAAACGCAAGGTACGTCTCTAATACTTGACGTAACTGACGCGCAGCATTTTGAACTTTCGCCCGATCCGAATGTTGCCTCGCTCGACGCCGACAAGATCACCTTTCCACTGACGTGGCGAACATGGGTTCCCGGTGATCATTTTTTTCCCTTGGGAATGAAAGGATCCAAAAAGGTAAGTGACTTCCTGATCGACTTGAAAATTCCGGTTTTTGAGAAACAAAACATATCTGTTCTTGAGTCTTCGGGAAATATTGTTTGGGTCGTCGGAAGACGCATCAGCAATCGGTATAAAGTTACCAATGACACACGCAAGGTGCTCGTCATTCGGTATACACCAGTATCGTCTGAAATAGTTTTCTAAATCAAGGGTTATTGATAAATTCACGCCCGGTTTGAGATAAACCAGCCCGGCATTCATTCGGGCAACCAATTGATAACAACCTAAATCCAAATAATATGAAAGTAACTGTAGTTGGTGCGGGCAATGTGGGTGCAACCTGCGCTGATGTGTTAGCCTACCGCGAAATCGCCAATGAAATTGTGCTTGTCGATATCAAAGAAGGACTTGCTGAAGGCAAATCACTTGATATCTGGCAAAAAGCTCCGATCGACCTGTACGACAGCAGAACGGTAGGCGCTACCAATGACTATTCAAAGACTGCCAACTCAAATGTTGTTGTTATTACTTCAGGTCTGCCGCGCAAGCCAGGCATGAGCCGCGATGATTTGATCGGAACCAACGCGGGCATCGTAAAAACAGTTACTGAAAATATCGTACGTCACTCACCTGATGCTATCATCATCGTGGTTTCGAACCCGCTTGATGTCATGACCTACCAGGCGCACCTGACTTCCAAGTTTCCGCGCACCCGCGTGATGGGTATGGCAGGGATCCTGGATACAGCACGTTACAGAGCATTTCTGGCAGAAGCATTGCACATTTCTCCTAAAGATATTCAGGCCATGTTGCTTGGCGGACACGGTGATACGATGGTGCCACTACCACGTTATACAACTGTTTCCGGTATTCCGGTTACTGAGCTGATCGATAAAGACAAGCTTACTGCAATTCTTGAGCGTACAAAAGTTGGTGGAGGAGAGCTTGTTAAACTGATGGGCACTTCGGCGTGGTACGCACCCGGTTCTGCTGCAGCGCAAATGGTCGAAGCAATTGTAAGAGATCAACGTAGAATTTTCCCTGTATGCGTGAAGCTTGAAGGCGAGTACGGCATCAAGGACTGCTATCTTGGTGTACCTGTTGTACTTGGCAAGAACGGTATCGAACGAATTATCGAACTTGATCTTAATAAGGATGAGAAAGCATTACTCGAAGCCAGCCGCAAAGCTGTTAAGGAAGTAATGGAAGTCCTTGAAAAACTCGGATAAGAATTTTTTTGTTCAATTAGTAAGTGATTATGCCGGATTCGCCTCCGGCATTTTCTTTTATTGCGTTGCTAACTCCATGCGTTAATCAACGTTGATCTGCTCGTACTTCGCGCGCACAAACATAAAAGCGCCGTAAGCAATAAGGCCTATGGCAACCAGCGCCATCAGCACCCCGCCGAATTGCGATTCCATAAAATGAAAAGCGCCATCTGTACCTTTCGCCTCATTCGGATTGGCGGTCATCGCAGCATGAACAATAAGATATCCGATGATAAGCAGGACAAATCCGCGGGCCGCGTAGCCAATGATACCCGACTTCTTCATCAGGTCCGAGAACTTTGCTGCGCGTAGTTGGATTTTCTTCATGAATTTTTGTGAGATGCCGCGATACATCTGGTATAAGCCATTTCCAATAATGATGACACCGATAATACCGATGATCCATTGTCCGGCAGGTAACTCCAGGATTTTGCCAACCATAAACTGCCGCGAATCGCCGTTGCCTTGTGAGCCTGTGACCGCCAGTTTTCCCGCATAGAATCCAAGTGACAGGTAAAGCAAGCCGCTGATGAAAAACCCAAAACGTTTAGCCAGACCCTTCGCAGAACCGCCCTTGTTGTCGATGTCTTTGAAACATTGAAAAAACCTGAGCAGTGAATAGCCCAACAATCCAAGCGCGATTACGCCAAGAAGTATTCTCCCGAATGGTTGCTCATAAATAAATTGAAAGATCTCCGATTTGCCCGTGCTGTCACGACTGTAACCGATCGCCGCCAGGGTAGCAATAATACCTGTCAGGCAGTATACAATGCCTTTTGAAATCAAGCCGAACCTGAAGTAGTGTTCAAACCATTGAGCGTTCTTGTCGATTGCGTCATCTATGCTTTTCTTCATGGTCACGATATTTAAAATCGCATGCCTCCGCTAACGTTTGCAGCGCCGCCAGATCATCAACCGGCAAAAGAAAATTTTGGAACTCACGAAAAAAGATTGATTTTTATTAGTCAAACAACAAGCAACCGAGCTATTTCGTAACCTGACATAAACTAAACCTGATGGAGAAGCTTCAAGCAACCGACTACATTGTCTTCCTCACTTATTTCGTCATCGTTTCCGGGTACGGATACTGGATCTACACCAGGAAGAAAAAATCAGAAGTGGACTCAAAAGACTTCTTTCTTGCTGAAGGTTCGCTTACATGGTGGGCGATCGGTGCTTCACTTATTGCGTCCAACATTTCGGCAGAACAGTTCATCGGTATGTCCGGCTCAGGATTCGCGATGGGTCTTGCCATCGCATCGTACGAATGGATGGCAGCGGTAACCTTGATCATTGTTGCGGTGTTCTTTCTTCCAATCTATCTCAAGAACAAGATCTACACGATGCCGCAGTTTCTCGCCCAGCGCTATAGCCCGACCGTTGCCACGATCATGGCTGTGTTCTGGCTGCTCGTTTATATCTTCGTGAACCTAACGTCTATCTTATATCTCGGCGCCCTGGCCGTTGACACGATCAGCGGACTCGGCTTTACAACCTGTATTATCGGCCTTGCCGTGTTTGCAATCTTTATTACCCTCGGTGGGATGAAAGTGATTGGCTACACCGATGTGATCCAGGTAGTCGTGCTAACACTCGGCGGACTCGCGACAACATACCTTGCATTAGAACTTGTATCAACCAAAATTCTCGGTGGAGGAGGTGTACTCGAAGCGCTCGGTTATGTGAAGGATAACGCCTCCGATCACTTTCATATGATCCTCAACCAGGGCCAAATGATGATTCCCGATGGTAAAGGTGGATCAGAAGACGCTTATCAGAAACTTCCGGGACTCGCAGTTATTGTCGGCGCCATGTGGATTGCGAATTTGAATTACTGGGGATGTAATCAGTATATCACGCAACGTGCGCTGGGTGCTGACTTACCAACCGCACGTACGGGTTTGTTGTTCGCCGGCTTTCTGAAGCTGTTGATGCCAGTGATCGTTGTATTACCTGGTATTGCAGCGTATGTATTGTATAAGAATGGATTCTTCCAGACAGAGATGATGGAGCCTGTGTTGCTTGCTGATGGATCAATTAAAGAAGTGTTGAAATCCGACAAAGCATATCCGGTGTTGCTGAATCTCTTGCCAACCGGTTTAAAGGGATTGTCGTTCGCAGCGCTTACCGCGGCGATTGTTGCGTCGCTGGCAGGTAAGGCGAATAGTATCTCAACAATCTTTGCGCTTGATATCTACAAGAAGTTCTTTAACAGGAATGCATCCGAGCGCAACATGGTGAATACAGGAAAGATTGCGATCGTCGTGTCGATGGTGATTGCGATTATCATGGCGCCACAGCTGAGCAGGTTTGACCAGGCTTTCCAGTTTATTCAGGACTTCACCGGATTAATTTCTCCTGGTGTTGTGGCGATCTTCCTGCTGGGGATGTTTTGGAGAAGAGCGAGTGCTACAGCGGCACTTGTTGCAGCGCTTGCCACGCTTCCGTTGGGAATTGCCTTCAATGAGCTGGCACCTGCGATTCCATTCCTGCACCGTATGGGCTATGTGTTCCTGATACTTGTTGGGTTGATGATCGTTGTCAGCTTCATAGCACCACGTAAGCAGAACGAAGAGCATGTCGAAGTGTCTACCGATATGTTCTCGACATCCAAGTCGTTCGCCATCGGCGCAATGATCCTGCTTGGCATTATCGCCGCGTTGTATATTGCTTTCTGGTAGATAGGTTTAGTTTCAAAGGTTAAGGTTTAAGGTTTAAAGGTCCAAAGTTTAAAGTTTAACAGTCATCCTGTTTGGAAACCCAACCATCGCCTTAACCAGCAGCGTGTAATCGCTAACACCCACACGCCCGGGTGAAAGAGTGCGGCTGCCCGGCCCAACAGCGGGCTGTCGCCCCGGCTTGTGCGGCTGAAGCATTGTTGGGCCTTGACTTTTTTGTTACTTTTTTGGTCTAAGCAAAAAAGTAAGAAAGATAAATTGTTAGCAGGCAATTCAGGCCAGAGGAATCA
>DASPJN010000095.1:0-7735 GCA_035628595.1 Chryseosolibacter sp. | reverse complement strand
TCTGCGAAAAATGCAACAACAAGCTTCACGAATACACATTTCATCTTGAAAATATCGAGAAGGATTTCATTCCCCGTTTTCGGGAATTTTATGGATCGGAAGAATTGAGAACCTGTAAGAAGTGTGGAGCGGTGATGGAGGTTGATCCGAGATTTGTCTGATGAACGGATTGGCATACTTTGCATCACCGGTTGGTGATCTTCTTATTGAATCGGAAGACGACGGGATCACAACCATCAATTTTTTGAAAACCTCCCGCGTTGAAGAACGCCGAACCCCTGTTATCGATCAATGCATCCGCGAACTCGAAGAATACTTCTTTGAAGGAAGAAAGTTTTTCACGTTCGAGCTGAAACTTATCGGTAGCGATTTTCAAACACGCGTGTGGAATGAACTGCTGACGATTCCATACGGACGAACAATCTCTTATCTCGACCTCGCCTTGCAGCTGGGCGATCCAAATACGGTGAGAGCAGTGGGGTTGGCTAATGGACAGAACCCAGTCGCAATCGTTGTTCCATGCCATCGCGTAATTGGAAAAAACGGTGATCTCATCGGGTACGGTGGCGGTCTTGACAAGAAAGAGTGGCTTCTTCATCATGAAGGCGCGTTTTCGCAACAGCTTAAATTATTCTGAAGTAAAAGCTCCACAGTCTTTCTTCGAAAGGAGCAAACAACATTACTGACAAATTGAGGGGTTCCACAGACGAGGTGATGGTTTCCCGGGAAGAAGTTGCCATGGTGACTTTTCAATAACTAATGCGCAAAGCTTTTCCTTTTCCTGATGTAAACGATCAACGCGACAAAAAACAAAGCCACCGTCGCGAAGCAAACGTACTGCAAGTATTGCTTTCCTTCGGCCATATACATATAGCCAACCACCGCCATAACAATAATTTCAAAAACCAACACGTAAGCTTTGAAGTGCTTCAATAATCTGCTCGCTTTATGATGGAAGAAAGTGCCAAGGCAGATGACAATACCGATCGCGATGAAAAGAATACCAATCCCGACCTTTTCGGGATTTTCAATTTTATCCAGACCTTTCAATATGACGGTAAATGCCGCGAGGTAATGAGCGATATTTTCAAACCTTTCAGCCTTGTGGGTATTTGGTGACATTGATTTCCAGTTAGATTAGCAATTTACTTACTTTCCGCTAAACCGTACACCGATCATAACCGTATACGCATTGAACTATGAATAAAATTTTTCAAAATGTCCAGATCCGCTGGGCAGACATCGATGCAAATCGACATCTCCGTCATTCCGTTTATTACGACTACGGTGCAACCATGAGAATGTACGCGCTGAGCGAACGCGGACTTACCATCAAAAAACTCGAAGAGTTTGCGATGGGCCCGATTCTATTCCGCGAAGAGGCAATATTCAGACGCGAAATTGTTTTTGAAGACAAGCTGACGATTTCGGTAGAGCTTGTGAAAACAACAGAAGATTACGGAAGGTGGAGTCTGCGACATCATTTTATGAAAAATGGCGACACGCTCGCCGCAATACTTAACATTGACGGAGCCTGGATAGACCTGAACAAAAGAAAGCTTGCGCCAGCCAACGAGTTCATCAAAAATATTTTCGAAGAATTCCCGAAGGCTGAAGATTTTCAAATTGTGACGCCGGAAAAAAAGACAGTATGAAACTAATCGACCTTAGCCATGAAATCGAAGATGGCATGATCACGTATAAGGGACTTCCTGCACCCATAATTTGTGATTACCTCAGCCGTGAAAATTCGAAGAACTTTTATGAGAACGGCACCGAGTTTCAGATCGGACGGATCGACATGGTCGCAAATACCGGCACTTATATCGATTGTCCTTTCCACCGATATGCAGATGGCAAAGATCTGAGTCAGGTCACGCTGGATAAATTTGCCAACCTTCCTGGAATTGTCATTGATGCGACACGCGCAAGTGATCTGGCTATTGACAAAACTTTATTTCTAAACGAAGACGTGCGCGGTTGCGCCGTGCTCGTCATGACAGGCTGGAGCCGCCACTGGCGTACCGACACTTATTTCCAAAATCACCCCTTCCTTACAGAAGACGCCGCTGTTTACTTACGCGATGCTGGGGCTATGCTCGTCGGTATCGACTCTCATAACATCGACGACACGCGAAAAAAAACACGGCCAGTACACTCCACGTTGCTGAAGTCGGAGATATTAATCGTTGAGCACATGACGAATCTGGGGTCGCTTCCACGGAATGGATTTCGCTTCAATGCGGTTCCGCCAAAGTTTAAAGGGGTGGGTACCTTCCCGGTACGGGCGTACGCCGAGTTCTGATAAATTTTACAGACCGAGAACCCAGCGTTCGATTACTTCAGGATAGTGCTTATGCTCAAGCGAGTGAACGCATTCCGCAATCTGCGCGGCGCTGTAATCTTTCTCAACCCCACAAGATGCCTGAAAAAGAACCTTGCCTTTATCGTACTCTTCGTCGACCATGTGAATGGTAATACCGGTTTCGGTATCGCCGGATAGCTTTACCGCTTCATGTACCTTAATCCCGTACATACCTTTTCCGCCATGTTTGGGGAGAAGCGCCGGATGGATATTGATTATCTTATCGCGATAGGTTGTTAACAAATACGGTGGGATCAACCACAAAAAACCCGCGAGTACAAGGTGAGTAATATTATTTTCCTGAAGTGCGGCAAGAATTGATATGCCTTCTTTGAATTCTTCGCGATTGAATACGAACGTTGATACATGATGGTCAGTTGCGCGTTTTAGCGCTAAGGCTTCAGCATTGTTCGACAAAAGCAGCGACACTTCAATGTCGGTATGACCCTGGAAGTATTGCATGATGCTCTCTGCATTTGTTCCGTTGCCTGAAGCAAAAATTGCAATTCGCGCCTTTTTCATTTTACAAACCGCAAAGAAAACGAAGAAATCGCGACATCAAAAAACATCTCCTGTTTTTCGCAACTTCAGTCCTTCATAAAAAAGCGAGGCTAAGAATCCCGAGGAGCATAATTACTTTGCAAAAACTGCTTAACCACGCGAATTCCTTTCTGGTATCAGCCTTTGTCAATCGGTAAGCGAGAAAAAGTAACGGGGGAAAAAGAAAAATCAGGAAATAATAGAGCGGCAAACCGGTAAAAAGCCGATTAACAACAATGACAACAAAACCAAATAGAATAAGAATCGCATAAATAAAAAGCTTTGTTCGTCGCAGACCCCAGACAATAGGAAGCGTTCTGCAACCAAACGTATGATCGCCTTTGAGATCTTCAAGATCCTTAATGATCTCCCGTACCAACGTCATAAAGAAAGCAAACATGGCGTATGACAAAATCAAAACATTCCCGGTTGTATACAGCGCATCAACAATCATGACAGCAATTGCCGTCATCAGCGCTACCACAAAGTTGCCGATAAAAGGCTGCCGTTTCAGATCGTTCGAATACCACCATAAAAGAAATGCAGAAGCCAGGTTGATCGCGCCGATCCGCCAGTCGAGAATAAGACCTAATCCAACACCAAAGAAAGAAAGCAGCGTGTGCGACAGCATCGCATAACGGCGCGTGATATCACGCCCGATCACAACGCGCTCCGGCTTATTTACCAGGTCTATTTTTACATCATAATAGTCGTTGATGATATATCCTCCTGCTGCGATCGAAACAGTAGACGCAACAAGTACCAGTAACCGCCAGTCCCACATCGTGTGCACACCTATGAGCATCAACGCGGTGACATATTGGGACAAGGCAATAATAAAGAGGTTCCATACCCGGGTGAGCCGGATGAACGAAACAATAACCCGTTTGGATTGGTATAGAGAGCTCATTATTCTGTAAAAATAATGAGCTCTTTTGATTTGCCGCAGTTTATCTCAGCGCCATTTAAATTTTGATCGTTAGCATAGCCATAAAATTCCGGCCCGCCTGCGGGAAATAATAGGGCGTCGTTCCCCATGAATATCCGTTGGAAGAGTACTCTTCATCAAAGACATTATTCACGAGCAGCGATACCGCGAGAAACCTTTGCGTCGTTTCCGATTTCTTGAACGTATAGCTTGCACGGAAATCGGTCACCGAATATGGCGCAAGTATCAGCGATTCATTTTCAGTATTGTCGAGGTATTGCTTACCAACATATTTACTCAGCAGCGTTATCTGCAAATCGCGAAACATCCAGCCAAGCTGACCTCCCGCAATGATGCCCGGCGAAAGAATAATCTTTGTGTTTTTCTTGTCGCCAAGGTTTGCTTCGTCAGCCACGTAATCGACATTTTCATTCACGCTAAATGTTGAATTTGCCGCGAAGGAAAAGCCCTTCGGTAACTCGACTCCAGCAGAGAGTTCAAGTCCGCTGCGATAACTTTTTCCGACATTTGCCCTGATGGGATTACCTACGTCATCTACCTGCCCTGTTAGCACCAGCTGATCTTTATAATGCATGTAGTAGTAGTTCGCTTCCAGTGAATAACGATCCGCCTTTTTTCTCCACCCTGCCTCGATATCTCCCAATCTTTCCGAAGTTGGCATCACATACCCATCGATGTAATCGGTTCGGTTGGGTTCGCGGTTTGCCACTGCGTAGGACGCGTAAAGAACATCTGTTTTTGATAAACTATAATTCAAGCCAAGCTTTGGGTTAAAGAAATTGAAGTCGTCGCTGAAATCATACGGCGTCTGATCATTGTCAATTCCAGCGGTTTTGTAGGTGACGTTTCTATATTGAAGATCAACAAAAGCACTAAGTTTTGGCAGCAGATCGTAATTCAGTTTCGCGTACACATTAAAGTCCTTCTTCTCAGATTCTCCATTATAATATTGATGTGGTGTGGTTACATTCTGATTGTATTGCGCCCAGATGATTTCACCGAAATGGCGGGCGTTCGCGTATTCATTGTAAGCGCCACCAAAAGTGAACGATACTTTTTCCTTCTCATGATTCAGCGAAAACGTAGTTCCATAAAAATCATTGTCCAGCCAGCGACGAACGATCATGTCTCCGCTGGTGATCTCAATGTTGTCAATCTCAAAGGTCGGCAATCCAACTTCAGTGAAGTCCTGGCTCTGTTTATATTGTTCATAAAAGCCACGTCCATACGTATAGTGTAAGGAAAGATTTGCGTTCCATGATGCAGTCAGCGCCTGTGTCAGATGCAATTGGTAATGATCCTGTTTGTAATCATCGACTTCGTTATCGTAATATCCGGTGATGTTACCAATTTCGTCATACAAAGCACCTGCAAAGTTGAACGTTCGTTTGCTATCCAGCGTCGCCTGATCGACCCCATACCATGACTGGTAAGTGCGTTCGCCACCACCAAAAACAATCGCTTTTACAATTGTTTTATCTCCATAATATCCACCGCTTACATAATACGATTTCAGGTCGGAAGTCGCGCGATCAATGTAGCCATCGGAAGTTAGGCGAGAGGCACGCGCGTCAAATGCCCACCGGTTGTTGATCAAACCAGTGCCTGCTCGCAGGGTAAATTTATATGTATCGAATGAACCAGCACCTACATCAACCTGCGCGTAGGGTTTGCGTTGCAGCGACATTGTCTGAACGTTCACAGTTCCACCAAATGAGCCGGCACCATTGCTGGATGTTCCAACACCGCGTTGAATCTGCACGCTTTGCGTGGACGATGCGATGTCCGGAATGTTCACCCAGAAAGTGCCTTGCGACTCGCTGTCGTTATACGGAATACCGTTAATGGTAACATTGATCCTCGTTGCATCGCTTCCGCGGATCCGGAGTCCGGTGTATCCGATACCGGCGCCAGCATCAGAGGTTGTTACGAGTGACGGTGTCCAGTTCAGGAGAAACGGCATGTCCTGACCGAAATTTTGCTTCTGAATTTCCGACGACGACACATTTGTGAATGCAGTCGGCGTTTTCTCGTTCGCGCGTGTTGAATAAACCACCACTTCATCCGTGATCGTACTTGTTTGATCATGGTCGATCGTGAGAAGAACGTCGCCTTGTACCTCGACTGCCGTCGTCCGCGTTTCGAATCCCACGAAAGTGGTGACGATGTTATAGGATCCGGGTGCGACCTTTTCGAACCTAAACATTCCATGCTGGTCCGTAAATGCAACATCACCCGTTTCACGAATCGTGACCGTGGCACCTTCAAGTGAACCGACACCCTTACCGATCACAGTTCCAGACACCGAAAAAAACTGCTGCGCCATTGCGCCCGATGACAAAAAGGCAAATGCCAATGCCATCATCATTGATTTGAACATTATTTGATTTGTTTAAAAACCCGCAGGCACATCGGGGAATGCACCTTACTTACGTGTTTTCTGCCTCCCTTCGGCCGCATTACCGGCATCAGGTTCTTTGGGTATAATCTCAGCCCGTACTTATCAAGGCACCCCTGCTTCGCCGCGCTCACACGACGAGCCGCAAATGTAAGCGGTATTTGTGAGAAAAGGCAATTAAGTTTTAAACCGCGCTTTAAAGAACAATAGATTGAACGATTGCGACCATATCGCTTCCATATATTTATTCGAGCTTTTTATAAACCTCCCTGATCGTAATCACTTCATCCTCCGCGAACGACGGAAAATCGCAACAATACTCGCCTTCAGTAAGCTGGGTATCCAGCACCAGGCTGTCATTTAAGTGGTGTACGATTTTGTAGGTCCAATCCGCAAAACCGCCGGATTCAATTCGATCAAGAACGAGCATTCCGTCAGATAATAGCCAGGTTCCGTTGTCATACGCACGGCCGAACGTGTTGTCTTTTCTGATATGCAAATGATTGGTTCCTCCATTCAGGAAGTCAGCATGTTCATTGGAATTAACGCCATTCAGGTAAACAGACTGTCGGCTCCAAAAGCCAACAATTGCGTCCGAATTTTTCACCTCATCGGCGCTATGATCACAGGACAAGGTTAAAAGGGAGAGTATGAGAAGAGATAGCTTCGTTTTCATATTTGAAGTTATTCAATTTCCGTTGGTGACGGAAGAAGTGAAGTTGCGCTACAATTAACATTTTCCCGAAAATTTGCACCTTTGCACCTCAATCCAAAAACTGATGTTTAAAGCTTCTGTTAATAAAAGATCGTTTGAAATTGACATGTCTAATGATGCAATGATGCTGGATGGCCAGCCATTTACCTGGGACCTTGAAAAGATTTCGGACGGCTCTTTCCATATTATCTATAATCAAAAAAGCTATACTGCGGAGTTAGTGAAAGCCGATCACGTCACAAAAAAATTTGACATCAAGATCAATGGCACCATCTACTCAGTAGATGTCAAAGACCGATTCGACCTGCTGCTTGAAAAGATGGGCATGACCGGCTCTACGTCTGCGAAAGTCAATAATATTAAGGCACCAATGCCTGGTTTGATTATCGATCTGAAAGTAAAGGCGGGCGATACCGTAAAAACCGGCGATACCTTGCTGATCCTTGAAGCGATGAAAATGGAGAACATTATCAAGTCACCGGGCGAGGGAACGGTTAAATCAGTGAAGGCTAAAAAAGGCGACAGCGTTGAAAAAAATCAGGTTTTAATAGAATTTTAGCCACTCGTTTTTTTATTACTTCCCTATATTTGCACCCGCCAATCAGCAGATAAATGTTGAAGATTTGCGGCAGTAACCCGTTTGTAATGAGGCTTTTTCATCAAACGCGCAAGTCGGCCGCCAATTGAACCAAACAGAATGAAATACAAGCGCATACTTTTAAAACTAAGTGGAGAAGCCCTGCAGGGTTCATCAAAAAATACCAATAT
>DASPJN010000094.1:0-2303 GCA_035628595.1 Chryseosolibacter sp. | reverse complement strand
TACGAAAGCAGTCTGTGTTGCTTTGAAAGATTTCCCTGCAGTAAACGCTTCCATTGATAAGGAGGAGATTGTTTATCACGATTATTGTGATGTTTCGATTGCAGTGTCGACGCCGCGTGGGCTTGTCGTGCCTGTGATCCGTAATGCGGATAAATTGTCGTTTCATCAAATTGAGGCCGAGGTAGTTCGTTTGGCGACGCGCGGCCGCGATGGAAAACTTTCCATAGACGAAATGACTGGCGGAACATTTTCGATTACTAACGGCGGCGTGTTTGGCTCGATGCTTTCCACACCGATCATTAACCCGCCACAGGGAGCCATTCTCGGAATGCACAACATTGTTGAACGACCAGTTGTGAAAAATGGAGAGGTTGTTGTGAGACCAATCATGTACCTGGCACTTTCGTATGATCACAGGATCATTGATGGCCGCGAGTCTGTAAGCTTCCTCGTTCGGGTAAAGGAGATGCTTGAAGATCCGGGAAGGCTAATACTTGGTGTTTAATCGTAAAAATTTAATAAGAGAAGCCGAAAGGCTTCTCGCTTTTTAACTATGCAATACAACGTAACAGTTATTGGCTCTGGCCCAGGTGGATATGTTGCGGCAATTCGCTGTGCGCAACTTGGATTTAAAACCGCTATTATCGAAAGGTATGACACGCTCGGTGGTACGTGTCTGAATGTGGGTTGCATTCCGTCGAAAGCACTACTCGATTCAAGCGAACATTTTCACAATGCAACACACGCATTTAAGGAACATGGAATCGACATCTCCGAACTAAAAGTAAACTTTACGCAAATGATCAAGCGGAAGGGTGATGTTGTCAAATCCAACGTAGACGGTATTGCATTCCTGATGAAAAAAAATAAGATCGATGTTCACAAAGGCATTGGATCGTTTATCGATAAAAATACGATCAAGGTCACAGGCCCGGATGGAAAAGGATCCAACATTACAACAGAGAAGGTAATTATTGCAACCGGATCAAAACCAACGCCGCTTCCATTCGCACCATTCGATAAGAAACGAATCATTTCAAGTACTGAAGCATTGGTGTTAAAAGAAATTCCAAAGCACCTGATTGTTATCGGAGGAGGCGTTATCGGGATGGAACTCGGTTCTGTATATGCGCGTATCGGATCAAAAGTGAGCGTTGTAGAATTCCTTGACAGCCTGATCCCAACTATGGATAGCACGATGGGAAAAGAGCTGCAGAAGTCAACGAAGAAGCTTGGGATGGACTTTTACCTCGGCCACAAAGTTACCGCTGTCGAAAATTCGGGGAAAGAAGTTTCAGTAAAAGCTGAATCTAAAGATGGAAAAACTATTGAGCTAAAAGGTGACTATTGCCTTGTAAGTATTGGCAGAAGACCGTACACAGACGGACTTGGACTAGACAAAATTGGTATTGAAACCGTGAAGGGACAGGTTCAGGTTGACGAGCATCTCAGAACTAAAGTTGATAACGTGTACGCTATTGGTGATGTTGTTCGTGGAGCAATGCTCGCTCATAAGGCCGAAGAGGAGGGCGTGTACGTCGCTGAGACATTAGCGGGGCAAAAGCCGCACGTAAATTATAACCTCATTCCCGGTGTGGTTTACACCTGGCCTGAAGTGGCAAGTGTTGGCCTCACTGAAGAACAACTAAAGTCACAGGGACGTGCTTATAAAGTTGGAAGTTTCCCTTATAAGGCACTAGGTCGCGCCCGGGCAAGCATGGATCTGGATGGCCTGGTAAAAATTTTGGCAGACAAAGCAACTGATGAAATTCTCGGCGTACATATTATTGGTGCCCGTGCGGCGGACATGATTGCTGCCGGTGTTACGGCGATGGAATTCCGCGCATCCGCGGAAGATGTCTCTAGAATGTCGCATGCACATCCTACTTATATGGAAGCAGTGAAGGAGGCGTGCCTCGCAGCAACCGCCAACCGGCCGATTCACATGTAGTTAAATGCCTGCAGCAAAAAGTCCTCGGTAGTGAGGACTTTTTTGTTTAAGAGCCCGGAATATTCGGATGTACCCGCATTCTATATTGAACGAATGAGCGAAGTGCGATTGTCAGCACAATGGGTACGAGCGCATAGTGAAGTTGTTGCGGTAAGATCAACCAGCAAAGTAGCGTCAATACTGCGATAATGAACGTTGCAAGAAAGTAATGCTTCAGCCATTGAGGTTGCCTGATGAAAGCTACTGAAGCGATCAAATGTGTTGGGATCGCCCAAAGTAAATTGAAATTTTTTGCAGCCGCCCGATGATCGGTCGCCACCCAAAGCAACAACAGTAACAGGCCTACGGATCC
>DASPJN010000093.1:0-19950 GCA_035628595.1 Chryseosolibacter sp. | reverse complement strand
CGATGGTCACATAAGCTATACAATGGCCTTGCAGTCGATAGCAATAATTGCATACAGCCTGATCTATTTTTATCGGACAATGAAGGAGCTACCTGATGGGGAAATTTCAAAACAGCCGATGTTTTGGATTATTTCGGGTTTCTTTCTTTCCTATGCCGGGAAATTCTTTGTCTATGCCGTAAGCCGGTATTTACTGGATTGGTACAACGACAACCTGATTCTGTTGTGGGATGTTCACAATGGCCTGACCGTTGTCGGAAACTCCCTGATCCTTGCCGGAGTAATCATTCGTTTGTCCAGAAAGCATAGTAGGGCTCGAATTGTGGCGTGAAGCTGGACCTGGTCCAAAAAAACATCAATTCTTTTTTTTCTACTTTGGCCTTCATGTTTAACGAAACCCCCATTAAAAATGGCAAATGAATTTAAACCCACAGTAGGTGCTCCCATTTCAGTTAAGGAAGCTAAAGAGCGAATCGAAAAATTTAAAAAGGAGCGCAAGAAAGATACCGATTCGGTATTTTTTGGAAGAGATGTTATCCAAGGAATACTAGCTGATGCGCGCGCCGCAGGAATCAGCATGATGTTCTGCCGCAAGTACGATGACAAACAAAAAAAGGATATCGACGATATCATTCTCGTTGGCCGGATGGAAGACGGTACGCTTCTTTGGGATGAGACTCAACCGCTTTCAACTACGGAAACGAATGGGCCTATTGATGGATCATTGACCTGTCCCCCAACATGCGCTTAGCAATATGACGCCATATGTCGTATCGGCCTTGACAACTGCATCGATACTGCCGGCGGTAGTTATGTTGCTGTCGAATTTTAAAAGCCAGCCATCAACATTCAGATGGCTGGCGGTTTTGCTGTCATTTTCATTTTTATGCGATGTCGCGGCATTCCTCCTCTACCATTCAGGGATGAACCAAAATGCAGCAGGCGCCTTCTATTGGCTATTCAGTACAATCATGATTAGCGGCTTCTTTTTACGTTTGGTGCCGCAAAGCTTTCGTCGCTCATTTTTAGTCATGAATGTTCTTTATCTGCTCTTCGCCCTAACGAATATATTTCTGATCCAAGGAGCACGGATACAGAGTTACACACAGAGCATTCAGGCAGTTATTATTATTATCCTATGCATCGGCTATTATTACGTGCTAATTAAAGAGCTGCCTACCGAACAAATCCATCGGTTGCCAACTTTTTGGATCACCTCAGCCTTTTTCTTTTCCTATGCTGGTAAACTTGTAATCTATGCTGTGGTAAACTATCTCACTCAGTATCTAAAAGATAATCTAGTTATCATCATGAATTTGCATAATTTATTGACCATAATTGCAAACACTGTTTTTGCGTACGCTGCATGGCTCAATCGGAAGCAACAGAGATTTATCTTATCATCGCGGTCGGCATCGTAACAATGATGGTCATGGCCGGGGCCATTATCATCTTCGTTGTCTTTTATCAGAAAAGGATGCTGCGTGAGCAGATGAAACGCCAGGTACTCGAGGCGCAGTATCAGCAGAAAATGCTTCAGGCCGAACTCGAATCGCAGGAAGCCGAACGTCGCCGGCTTGCTGCCGATCTACACGATAGCATCGGCGGGATGTTATCAACCATCCGCGTGGGTATCTCCACAATGGCCCGTATGCTTCCCAATCCGCAGACTGTCGACCAGACCAAACAAATGCTGGATGACACCATTAGTTCGGTACGCAGGATCAGCCGTGACCTGATGCCTTCCACACTTGAAAAATTCGGACTTCTCCACGCACTGACAGAGCTTTGTGAACGCTTTGAGGCAACCTCAAAGATCAACATTGCTTTTCACCACGGTGAAGTGCATCCTTCACTGGACAAACCACGCGAGCTCATGATCTTTCGTGTAGTTCAAGAGCTGCTCAACAACGCGATCAAGCATTCCGAAGCAAAACAGATTGATGTGCGAATGAATGCATCAGAAAGTGAACTGAAGATTACTGTCGAAGATGACGGCGTGGGTTTTAATCCGGATGATTTCAAGGCTGATGCAAAAAGCGGGAAGGGCCTCGGCCTATACAACATCGAGAACCGCGCGCGTTTACTCGGCGCTGATCTTACCTACAACACTACGCGAATAAAAGGATCCGAAACGATCATCACGTTACCTCTTTCCCATGAGCAAAAACCTTAAAGTATACATCGCTGACGATCATACGCTCTTCAGAAAAGCGATGGTAAATCTTATTCAAACGTTTCCCTCCGTCGAGTCAGTAAAAGATGCAGAGAACGGAAAAGAACTTCTCACACTGATGAAATACGAGGTGCCCGATGTGGCGATCGTCGATCTGCAAATGCCGGTCATGGATGGTGCTGAAACATGCGAAAACATCATTGAGAAATTTAATGATTGCAAGATCATCGTGCTCACGATGCATGACAGCGACAAGTACATTTTGCACATGATGGAAATGGGCGTGCATGCATTCCTGTTGAAAAATACCGAACCTGAAGAGCTTGAGCTTGCCATTAATTCGGTTATCGAAAAAGATTTTTACCACAATGACCTGGTAGCAACGGTGTTGCGAAAGAATGTTAAGGACCGGAAAGCTGGTCAGCGCCCGGTCTTTCAATCCGCAGAGCTCTCTGAGCGTGAGAAAGAAGTTGTAAGGCTCGTATGCCAGGAGCTAACGATCAAAGAGATTGGTCACAAGTTGTTCATCAGTGAAAATACCGTCAGAAATCACCGCGTAAACATTATGGATAAAATAGGCGTGAGCAACATGGTTGGACTGGTGAAATATGCCTACGAGACCGGCCTGGTCAGCTAAAATCCTGAAAAAGCCCAGTGGTATTTTTATACCATTTCAATAGTACTTTTCTACTACTGCTCCCACACGCTGGCCAGAATCGAATCCAGCAAACCGGCCTTATTATCATTTAAAGCAAGTTTTGCCTAAAACTGACGTCATCACGCTGGTTTTGCTTTCCACCGATGCCAACGCCTTTTGCGAACTTCAAATCATGTTCATGAGAAACACAGTCGAAACATTCGCAATTGATACAACTTATATGAAAATACTTGTGGTGCACAGGCAGAAGCTGGTCGTAGACCACGTCAGGTCAGTTCTAATCAGCAATGACCCCATTGTTATTCATACTGAATCGGGACTGGATGGGCTCCTAACCTCGAGGATAGAAACATTTGATTTAATCATCTGTGGAACTGACCTGCCTGTCATCACGGGTTTTGAACTCGTACGATCAATCAGAACCAACTCTGTGAACAAGAATGTACCGGTAATTTTTATCGCTGACAATCTGGACGCAAAAGCGGAACACCTTGCAGGTGCGCTGGGCGTTGCCGGAATGATCGGAATTCGTGATGTAGATGCGCAATTGGCCGGACTTGTTAACGGAAACATGCGAAACGATTCTTTACATGCATAATCCATGCTTCAACTCTCTCTATAAATGACTATCTACTTCCTCTCTATAAAGTTCGATGGTTAGGTTTTTTCGATTACTTTCTCCGGGCGTTAAAAGACCCGCCCGGGAAAGTATATCGAAATTCAAAAAATGTCAGCTGGCTCAGTCGAAAAGGCTGTTGATCTCCAGGTCGATTTTATTTACGATCAAAGCAAAGTCTTCGATGTTAGCAACGAAATCCAGATTATTCACATCAATGATGAGCAGACGGCCAAGCTTGTAGTCACTGATCCACTTCTCATAGTGCTCGTTAAGGTTTTTCAGATAATCAAGACGAATAGCATCTTCATAGTCACGCCCGCGTTTTTGAATTTGCTTGACAAGCTTTGGGATATCCGCGCGGAGATAAATTAACAGGTCGGGCGGCTCGACAAAGTTGATCATCGAATGAAAAATGTCAAGGTAGCTTTGATAATCACGCTCGAGAATGTGGCCGCTCTTATGAAGATTAGATGCGAAGATATACGCGTCCTCATAAATTGTCCTGTCCTGAACCGTTACTTTTTCGCTCATGCGGATCTGGTTAATTTGCTTAAAGCGACTGTTCAGAAAATAAATCTGCACATGGAAAGCCCATCGGTCCATGTCTTCATAAAAGTCGCGCAGGTATGGATTATCATCCACCGATTCGATCAGCGCCGTCCAGCCGTAGTGTTTGGCGAGTTTCTGTGCGAGGGTCGTCTTGCCGGAACCGATGTTTCCGCAGATCGCAATGTGTTTTAGGTTCTTGTTCAACGCGCGATTAATTACAGAAATTTACAACCACTTCTTTCGCTTGAAATACCAGAGGAAAAGCAAAGAAGAAGCAATCATGAGAACGACGGCGAATGGATAACCAACTACCCATTCCAGCTCGGGCATAAACTTAAAGTTCATGCCGTAAATGCTGGCGATCAATGTTGGCGGCATAAACACAACGGTTACCACGGTGAATATTTTGATCACCTGGTTCTGCTCGATGTTGACAAGACCAAGAAAAGTATTCTGAAGGTACTCGAGTCGTTCTGAACTGAATTGAGAGTGCTGTAGCAGCGACGCAATGTCGCGGATAATGATCGTTAACCGTTCATTCTCGATTTTGTTAAATTCCGGAACACGAATCAACGAACTGACTACACGCTGCTTTTCTGTGATAGCCTGGTGAAGTACCATTACGTTTTCCTGCAACTGGGCAATACCAAGCAAAAGGTCTTCCTTTAAAGAGCGTTGTGAAATAAGCGCCTTCGATATCTGGTTAACGCGTCTGTTGATGCCTTCAATCAAATCGGCATCACCATCAATACGTGTTTCAAGAATGGTCAGGAAAATATCGAGGCCATGTTCCTTTGTGCCCGTGGTCATTGTTTTCAGGCGGCGAACCGCTTCCGCGAAAATTTTGATATCGCCCTGGCGGTAAGTGAAAAGGTAATTGTTCTTTAGAATGAATGTGACGTTCTGAATTGTCAGGTCTGGATCATTGGCAACAAAGCCAAGATTGATTTCAATTGTTTCTTCTGTTTCAAGAAACCGAGAACTACTCTCAATCTCCTGGACTTCCTGTGATGTAAAAAATTCGATCTTAAAACTCTTCTCAATGAACTCGCGTTCCTGCGTTGAAGGTGATTGAAGGTCTACCCAGATGGCATTGGTGTATTGAAGGATCTCGCCAAGCGGCGGATTCTTATATTGTTCAAGCCTGCCTTTATTGATCGTGTAAACCCTGATCATAACCGGTCGCAATTTATTATCTATTATCTATTTCCAAACCTGTTTTTACGGACAATGGCGGATAAATTGTTTGGAATAAATTACATTTACTTCACACACAAGCCATTCGTTAGCAAATGAAAATCAATCGTAAACAGGCGTTGAAAACGATGGCCGCCGCCGCGGTAACTACAATTTCCCTGCCTGCATTTTCAAAGGCCGTTGAAAATGTTCGGCTGGCTCCGCTGAAGGGGCGCATTAAACACAGCGTGTGTCAATGGTGTTATAATAACATACCATTGCCGGAACTTGCCAAAGCAGCGAAACACATGGGCATTAGCTCGGTCGAATTACTGACTGCTGAACAATGGCCTGTCGTAATCAAAGAGGGACTCACTTGCGCAATGGGATACGGAAGCTCAAGCGGGCTTACAAAGGGATTCAACGATCCATCGCTACATCAGCAATTATTAAAAGAGTACACCGCGGCGATACCGAAAGCTGCGGATGCGGGTTTAAAAAATCTGATTTGCTTTTCCGGCAACCGAAATGGAATCACAGATGAGCAAGGACTGGAAAATTGTGCCGTGGGCCTTGACACGGTTATCAAACTGGCTGAGAAATATGGCATCATTATCCAGATGGAATTGCTCAACAGCAAGGTTGATCATGCGGACTACCAATGCGACAGGACAAAATGGGGTGTGCACCTCGCCGACAAAATCGGTTCATCCAATTTCAAGCTGTTGTACGACATTTATCACATGCAGATCATGGAAGGGAATGTGATAGCAACAATCAGAAAATACAAAGACTACATCGGTCATTATCATACCGGAGGAGTTCCTGGTCGTCACGAGATCGACCACACACAGGAACTTTACTACCCTGCGATTATGAACGCAATTGCAGAGACTGGATTTAAGGGTCATGTTGCACAGGAATTCATTCCGACCAACAAGCAGCCTCTTGAATCATTGAAAGCGTCAATTGAAATTTGTGATATCTGATTAAACCATTTTTCTATGCCGGCATACGTTATTGTAGAAGTAACAATTCATGACCCGAAAGAATACGAGGAGTATAAAAAGCTTACTCCAGGCTCGCTGCCGGCATTTGAGGGGAAATTTATTGTGCGCGGGGCGCAAACGGAATCATTGGAAGGTGATTGGAATCCCCAACGGATCGTAATTGTTGAATTTCCTGACGTCGCGAAAGCGAAAGCATGGTGGAGTTCGGAATTGTATAGCAAAGCAAAAGTCATTCGTCAACGCGCAGCTCATACGAAGATGATCGTTGTAGAGGGTGTCATACCCCAGTAAAAAAAGAAGTCTCCCGACCGGAGACTTCTCAACTTAAACCTGAAACTACAACAGAAATATTTGTGGGAATCTTACTGCAATTCTTCTTCGTCAGCCCTTTTTAATTCCTCGTCGATTATTTTTTCGATCAGATCGCGTTGGCGTTCATTAACCGTTTCGTCAACCTTAGCTTGTTTTTTCATAAAGCGTAGCATAGCATTTTTCTTGATCTCATAAGCAATAAAAACGGTGTACTTATTTTGCTTCTTGTCGAAATATTTTTGCTCACCGATTTTTCGCAGATCGGCTATGTCGGTATTCATCACTTGCCTAACGAGACTTTGAAACTTATCTGCAACATCGGCAGCACGCTCGTTCTCAGTTTGACCGAGATACTGGTCTGCTACCTGTTTCATTGTTGTGTTGACCTGCCCGGCAAGCTCGGCCTTTGCTTCCACATCGGCTTTGGCGCGAGCGATATTGTCCTGAGAGCTTTCACCCTTTCCGGTTGCGCGCCAGAAACGATTATTTGATTCGTAAGCGTTACCGCGAAATGGCTCTCTTACTTTCTTTCCAAACGGTCCGGATGAGCAGGCTGCCATCAGAAGTATCATTGCGCACAATAAACTTTGAGTTTGTGTTTTCATTGTCATGTATACCAGTTAGTAAGGAAAAAGTGTGCCAGAATTTTTATATGTGGATGACAACCTGCCACCGGAAAGCCCACATCCAGCGTATTGTATAGTTCGCAATCCCAGCTTGGCTCAGTATGTTAATCAGGTCGTTTTTTTTAAACGCTCTTGCAACCGAAAGCGGCGCATCGTTAATAACCATCGACGATTTAGAAAAAGCACGGGTCAACCATTTAATAGAATAATAAGCAAACCAGTGTCTGTGAATATCGTTGATAATAATGCCAATCCTCACCTGCGATTTTAGTTGTCTGAAGAACTTCGCAAGCTGATCGTCCTTAAAATGATGGAAGAACAAAGTGCCAGTTACAATATCGAATCTCAGATTCTTAAATTCCTCCGAGAATATATCAACAGCGTGATAAGTAATTCCATCATTCGGATCGGTGTGTGCCGTTGCATATTGCGCGATGTTCTCATTCGCATCAAAGCCCATCAATCTCGCCTTCCAGCCGTTTCTATTTAGCCACTTACGAATCAGTTTCAGAATATCGCCGCTTCCGCACCCAACATCGCCAATCACGATCTCCTGCGCGCGCGACCGTTTCTTAAGCAGTTTACGAACACCATCAATGGTGACATAGTTTCCTCCCAACAGGAGGTTGATCGTTTCCAGTTCGCGCAGCGTCACCCCGATGATTTCTCCGGATGATTGAAGGTCGTCCATCACTTCACTTTCGTTAGATCGTATCGAAAGATCTGGCATCACAGACTTTTTATTTTCAACATCATACTTTCCATCGTGAGACCAGGTCCGAAAGCAAAGCTTAATATGCGTTCATCGACACTGCTAATCTGTAGTTCCCGCACGAGTGCATCGAGCACAAACAACACTGTAGGTGACGACATGTTTCCAAAATTTTCAAGCACATGATATGCAGCTGAATTTTGTTCGCGACGTATTCCCAATTCTTTCTCGATTACTTCGAGTATGCGACGACCGCCTGGGTGAATAGCAAAATGCTTAACATCCGAAAACTTTTTGTCAATCGTTGCCAGCAAGGAATCCGTTAATCTTTTGATTCCTTTTTGTATAACATCGGGAACATACGCTGAAAGCTTCATTTCAAAACCAAGGTCACCAATGGTCCACGCCATGTCATTGCTCGCCTCAGGATAGATGTCATTAAAAAAACCGTCTACTTCAAGGCAAAGCCCGGACTTCTCTTTCCCTTCTACAATTACAGCCGCTGAACCATCAGCGAACAAAGCGTTAGCGAGAAGGTTGTCGTCGGTTGCCATTCTTTGAAAGTGGATGCTACATAACTCGGTAGCAACGATCAATACTTTCGCCTGGAGATTTGATCGGCAAAATGCATCTGCTACTTTGATTGCGTTAAACGCCGCGTAACATCCCATAAAATTGATTGCAGTTCGATCAACAGTCGACTTCAATCCAACATGCCTGATGAGATCGATATCAAGGCCCGGCGCGTACATGCCGGTGCATGAGGCTACGACAAGGTGCGTCATTTCCTTGGCATCTAAACCGCGATCCGCCAATGCTTTGTTAACAGCCTGAATACTGAGTGGTAATGCATGCAACCTGAAAAGTTCAAGGCGTTGCTTAGTGGTTGGAAAAGGTGATGAAAACTCGTTCGGAAAAAAGCTAAAATTCTGCGTCTGTCCATAATCTGCCAGTACCGAATGACGATATCGAATGCCAGTTCCCTTAAAAATTGCTTTGAGCTTTCTCGACTCGCCATTTTGGAATTCCATTGCCCTGAGCATAAACTCAGCTATAATTTCCTGTGAAATACGATGCGGCGGATTGGCAGTCGCGATCGACGTGATATAGCTCATTGCATCAATAATAACAAAAACTAGTAACTTGTTTTAAACTTTAAACATGTTTTCAAGGTCCTCGTTACTTCACCTCCGAATCCCCTTTTCATTTTTCCTTTTGCCGATCTATTTCTTTGCCCTTTGCATTTCCCCCAACTTTAATGAACCACGCATCCTCTGGGTATTCGTTATCATACATCTGTTGCTTTATCCCGCCAGCAATGGTTATAACAGCTATTTTGATAAAGACGAAAAAAGTATCGGAGGCCTTAAGAATCCGCCACCCACAAAAAAAGGTCTTTACTTCCTGGCCCTTGCGCTAGACGTATTGGCGATTGTGCTCGGGTATATTTTTTTGAATCTGACATTTGCAATCATGCTCTTTGTTTACGGATTGGTTTCTAAAGCTTACAGCCATCCCTCTATCCGATTAAAAAAATATCCCTATCTCAGTCTGGCTATTACGGGCATATTTCAAGGCATATTCACTTTTGTTATGTGCTACATTGGACTAAACAATTTTGAATTCGCACAAGCGCTGAAATGGCAGGTGTTACTTCCGGGTTTTCTAACGTCCATGATGCTTTGGGCAAATTACCCGATGACACAGATCTATCAACACGAAGAAGACAAAAAAAGAGGGGACCAAACGCTGAGCCTCACATTGGGTATCAAGGGCACTTTTGCATTTACCACGGTTGTCTTTGGAATCGCCGTTGTACTTTTCCTCCTTTATTTCTATTACAATTACAATGCTGTTATCGCCTGGTCATTCTTAATCGCCATTGTACCGATTTTGGTTTACTTCTTTTATTGGTTTTATCTTGTGATGAACGACCGAAAAAACGCCGATTATTCTCACACTATGCTACTCAATATCATCTCCGGTATTTGCCTGAACTCCTTTTTCATTTTTATTTTTCTACGCATCAGTCAGGTGTTGCAGTTGTTTAGCTGAAGGAAGCACCGTGCGAAGATTGAATTATTTTTGCGGCAAGTAACTTTGAATTCAACATCATTTTGACGGCTACATTCGAGAGCGCCGCATTACCGAAAAGCCTTTGCACGTTCCGACCCAACCAAAGGCGGTTACGGATGTTCGTTTTCCATTCAGACGCATACTTCATCTCCATTTCCTTCCGTGAAATTCTTCTATGAAAGAATTCGGCAGCGAGAGATCCAGCAGTTTTTCCTGTTCGTATTGCTATTGCCATGCCGTTGCCAAAAATTGGCGCCACCATTCCAGCGGCATCTCCGACCATCATGATTTCTCTTTCAACCGGTTGTTTTGTCCTGAAAGAAATTTCATTGATCACAAGTGGTTTTTCGGTGAATTGCGCCTCAGTAAATATTTTTTTCAGGATGGGGTTTTGCATCAGAACCGCAGACTCGAAATCCCGAATACTTCCGTGCTTCTTTAGCTGTTCGCGTGCAGCGAGATAACAAATGTTTACCATCTCACCTTCAATTGAGGCGACTCCGCAGTAGCCGCCGGGGAAGTTATGCAGCGCCACAATATGTTTAGGATGCGGGTATCGAGCATGATACTTCACGCCAACGTAAGGGGAGCGAGAAGCAATAAACTCACGCTGCATCGACACATCTATCTTCGATCTTTTTCCGAACGATCCGATAACAACGTCAGCCTCGAAGATATTACCATCGTTTTTCAACAGGTATTTATCACCGCGCTTTTCAATTGCAACCACTTCTGTTTCGAGACTAAACTTGACTCCTCTGCTTTTCGCTTTCTCGTATAAATAATCCTCAAAATTATATCTGCTTATTCCGAATCCTCCCAGATCCAATGGCATTGTTGCTAAATGTCCACGAACCGAACTCAGCTCAAAATGGGTGATCGCAGGTGGATTGAACCTTTCGGGGTATATATCGAGACCTTTCAGATATGGAACTACTTCATTGCTAACATATTCGCCGCACACTTTATGGAACGGATAAGTTCGTTTCTCGAAAACGTAACTCGGCACTCCTTTTTTTGAAAGTTCAAGACTGGTAATTAGCCCGGCAAGGCCTCCACCGACAATTGCAATTCGAATAGCCAAAACAAGTATTAAAAGGTAACCCGGTTGTGATGAATTAAATAGTAAAAAAACCGGCGCATCTATACGCCACCTTGATCCGAATTTACGTTATATAAATATATCCACCGTTATGACCCGCACGCATAAAGAGAACAATGTGAAAACGCTTAATGTTTTATTGATTGGTAATAACCCAATTGAGTTAAGCGCCATTCTTTCGAAGCTTAATCAAATTACCAGCACGAAGGTTATCACCGAAATTGCATTCGATCTTAAAAGCGTCTTAGAGCGATTGATGAAATTCCGTCCAAACTACATTCTTATTGATGACAACCTCAATAAAGTTGAATTTTCTTCTGCAATGCAGGTGATCTCTGAGAATAGCAAGACCCGCAACGTTCCCGTCGCGGTGCTTAAGAATTCAAATTACAATGAAGCCAATGGGTCAAATTTGTTCGCAGATTATTTACTGAAGGCAAACCTTACCGCAGAATCTATTTATAAAGCTTTTCGCAATTCACTGAGGATGCGCAGAACGCAAGCGCTTATTCTGAAAAGTTTGAGGAAACAGAAACGCAACTTTTCACTGACTAACATCTGGTAATCAGATCTGATCTTCGAGGCGAAAACTTCGTTTCAACCGTTCACCGCTTCGTTCAATAAGCAGATTGATCTGCTTTCCGGGCTTGAAATTAAAATAACCGATCATCAGATTCAGATTCAGCAGGCTTGCACTAATCCCGTTTATTGCTATGATTTCGTCGCCGGCAGATATCCCCGCCTTGTCAGCGGCGGAACCATCTCGCACCTCGGTAATTTCAAAAGCATTGAGACGAGCGCCTTTTGCTTTTACCGTGAGCCCACTTAAGTTATAGTAAAACGGCTTCTTCAGGGAAGCATTTCTTTTCAGAAACATCTGCCCTTTCGAAAAATTAAAAACAACAGTAAACCGGCTGAGCACTTCTCCACCAATTGAGCCGTTCCTTGGCGTACTACCAATCTTCAGGCTATCGAAATAACTATTGGGATCTGGGAAGTTTGCAATTGCGTTGTCGAGAACAAACGGGCCCAGTTGTAATGCCTTCACGCGGCCAACTTTGCCCGTGATCTCACCCCCAAGACCCCTGCCGATAATGCTACTTACCGTATGGGAGGGGACTGTAATATTTTCGTCTGTGTCGGGCTCAAGCATCAGTCCATGACTTGCACCTGAATCGACCAGAAGTTTTGCCATGACCTTTGTTGTGTCATTCAAAATAACAGGTGTAGTGACATACGGTTTTGTGTCTTGTACGTCAATAGGAAGCACATGGTACCTACTGCGGGGTCGAAATCTTTCCGGGTACATCAGCGTGAGCAACTTCTTCTCGTAGTCGATCTTCACAATAAATCGGCTGAACAACTCGTAACCTAATACGCCATGCACGTCTGTTCCGAGATAATTCCGAAGCTCAAGGTAATCTTCTTCCAGCACGAGCATCGCATGTCCCCGACTAATGACACCTGGAAGCTCAAGCGAAACGTTATTGGTGATATATGCATCAATGACCTTAACGCCGCCAGGACCTGATATGGAAAGCTTGCGCGAATAAGCGAGATTGAGAAGATCGCTAAATCCTTTTTGCGTAAGTATGGCTGTACGAACCCCGGTGTCCAGAATAAATTTTAACGGCAATGCACCGTTAACAACAACAGGAACGATGACAAGATTATTCGAGATTTCGATTGGGATCTGAACCTTGGTTTTTCCTTCCGCAAGAGAAAATCCCAAAGTCTGACCAATGGACTCTTGTACGAAGCAAATGAAAAGAAGAACCAGGAGACCCTGTCGCGTCATAGGGGAGTTTGACTACTCTTTCAATATAATTAAATTCACAGAGAAGCATTGGCCGAACGATCAACAAAACCGGAAATTAATTTTTCAACAGTCGTTTCAACCCTTACAACATCAAGCAATCCAGGCTGAAGAAATCCTTCCTGTGTCATGTGCTTCATCTGCGCAAGCAAAGCATCGTAGAAACTATTTACGTTAAGGATGGCAACGGGGTTGTGTATGAGCCTTAGTTGTCGCCATGTAAGCACCTCAGCGAGTTCTTCGAGCGTGCCCCATCCCCCAGGAAGGGCGATAAACCCATTGGCAAGATCTGCCATTTTCTTTTTTCGCTCATGCATACTATCAACGATTATGAGCTCTGTAATGCCGCGATGTCCGACTTCGCGTTTCAAAAGGAAATCAGGAATAACACCGATGACTTTCCCACCATGCTTCATAACAGCGTCAGCAACGATGCCCATAAGGCCTACGTTGCCTCCTCCATAAATCAATGTAAAAGAATGTTCAGCTAATGCTTTGCCGAGGTCAGTGGCAGCTTGCCGATAGATACTTGTTGCGCCAGTTGCAGAGCCACAGAATACACAAATGTTCATCGTGTGGCACGAAAAATCAGAACTTGTTATCGTGCCTGTTCTTGCTCACCATTTTGTTCGGGAAGATCCACGGAGACACGATAGCAAGAATGAAAAGACTAATTACAACGTAGAAGGGCCACCAGGATGAAAATTCCATAACTATAATTTTTTAAAGCTCGTAAAAATACAGTGTAATCAATAATTATTATAGAAACTGTTGAAAAATGTTTCTAAGTTTAACGCATTGATCCGCAATAGTTTGGTATAATTCACATCATGAGGAAATTCGTCATTTTTAGTCTTGTAGGAGTAGCCATTATCGGGGCACTGATAGTTGTGCTGGTGTATTTGCAGATGAAAGAAACCAAGTCATTCAGCCCGGAAGAAGAAGTGTCGTATAAACAAAAGGACCTTGAACTTAAGGTACTCTACAACCGGCCCTACAAGAAAGACAGAGAAATTTTTGGAGCATTAGTTCCTTTTGATCAGGTATGGCGGACTGGCGCAAACGAAGCTACGACCTTTGAAGCTAATAAGGATATCAAGATTGAGAACAAGACTCTTAAGGCAGGCAAATATTCTTTGTGGGCAATACCAGGTCGCGAGAAATGGACTGTGATTTTCAATTCTGAGTATGGCCAATGGGGAATCAATTCGAAAGGTGACGCCAATCGCAATCCGGAAAATGATGTGCTCACCGTTGATGTAATGCCTGTTGTGCAAGACCAGGTATTCGAGCAGTTCACCATCTCGTTTAACGAAAGCGGTGAAGACATTGAAATGGTTCTGGCATGGGACAAAACACTTGTCATCATACCGATCGAGTACTGATTATTTAGCCGCGACCAATTTGATTGTCAGCTTTTTCTCTTCCGGAAAAATAGCTTCACGTGCATTTGTAATGAGCTTTAATCTGTTTCGGTCCACACCGTGTGCTTCGAGAAGGTTGATGATTTCTTCACCTTGCTTTGCTGTTCTGTCATTGTGATACGTGACCTTCACCTCAACGGAGTCTTGCATAATCTCATTACCAAGAGAATCCAGCGAAACTGTTTGCGTCGTTACCGTATCAACAGAAATTTCAGTCAGATCTTCGTTCACCTTATTCGCGTCTTCCACATACCCGGAAAGCAGCACCTGTAATTCGAAAGTAAAATCGGCGTTAGCATTTATCAGACGGGTAAGTCTTCTTACTTCATTCGACGACATATCAAGGTCGACTTCAGAAGTAAACGGATGAAATAAAATCCCGTCAACGATAATTTCAGCTCCTTCCTGGAGCGGTTGAATTTTTGCAGTAATCCGATCCGGACCCGGAAGACTTTCAGTAAGGTCATACTTCTTTGAAAAGAACGTGTATTTGTCATCAGCGGGATCCACCGCCAGCTCGTACCGGCTTCCTTCTTTCAGATATAGCAAAAATTTACCATCACCACCCATAGCCGGAGCGTTGTACACGGATTTCTGTTGCGAAAAGTCATAAACGGAAACATAGCTAGACGTCGGCGTGCTCCCGTCGAATGTCACCGTTCCTTCGACCTTCACCAATGCTGCGGGTCTTAATTCATCCGGTATAAGATATTCAATGATCTCATTCTTTCTGCCGGGTGCATCTTTCAAAAGGTAACGACCGCTCGCTTCCACACTTACATATTGATCATCGCCAGCCGTGTTTACAAACTCCATTGCAATTGGCGCGCTCCAGTTGTCGCCGCGTTTCTTCGAAACATACAAGTCCATTCCCCCTTTGCCGCCGGGCATTTTGTCAGAGGAGAAAATGAGGGTCTCGCCATCGGCCAGCATGCGAGGCGTTTGTGAGTTCCCTGTGTTAATACTAGCTGGCAGCATCTCCGGCTCATTCCACGAGCCACCACTTTTCCTCGTACTCATCCAAATACTGCATTTACCTGCGACCATCTGATCCATTTGTTCGCACCGCATAAAAAGCATTGTATTGCCATCAACAGAAAACGAAGGAGCTGCTTCATGTAATCGTGTGTTTACAGGCAATCCAAAATTAGCCGGCTCCGACCATGCATTATTTTTCCATTCACTCGTCCATAAATCATATCCACCTACTCCAGGTCCTTTGATACTGGTGATAGACATTTTTTTTCCATCCGCTGAAAGCGCGTATCCTTTCAGGAAATTCAACCGGGTGTGAAGGTTCTTTGGAAGAACGACCGGTTGTTTCCAGTCCCCGGCTTCTTTAAAAGAGTAAAAAGGAGTCAACGCTCCATCTTCGGCATTGTCTGAAAGAAAAACAATCGCGTTACCGTTGGCGCTTATAAACGGCGCAAAAACATTTAACGATGGATGATTGATGCTGTTTGGAAATCGGCGTGTCTTTGCCTGGCTAAAACCTTGCTGCAAGCAAACGACTAAAAGAATGATTGAAAAAACTGCTTTCATGCGATTGAAGTTTTGAGTGACGCGTATCAGGCGTTTAGCACATGTATTATGAACTTATTTTTGATCAGCGAAAAAAAACGGAATTTCAACGCCCTCTGAAATGAATCTTTGGGCTTTGAATTGTAATTTAGCTCGTCTAAACGAAATGCAACAAATGATCCAGATTATTCCCTCAATAGCAATCCGTCGGGGTAATGTCGTAAAGATGAGAAAGGGCGAGCCTAAGAGTGAAAAAGCTTACGATGAAAATCCACTCGATCTTGCGAAACGGTTTGAGGATCATGGCATTGAAGTGCTCCACCTGGTCGATCTTGATGGCGCGGAAAAAGGATCGCCTGTAAACTGGCATGTTCTCGAGGCGATTGCCGGACACACTAAATTAAAAATTGATTTCACCGGTGGCATCACCACCGATGGAGATGTAAGCAAAGCCTTCGAATTCGGCGCGGCTTACATCACCGCTGCGAGCATTGCTGTAAGTGACAAAGAGCTTTTCGCGTCATGGATCGTGTCGTATGGCCGTGAAAAAATGACTTTGGGTGCTGACGTTTTGAATCGTGAAACCAAAGATCTTCTCTTTCGGGGATGGCAACGAAAGGCTCATTTGACATTTTACGAACATCTCGAATATTTTTACTCGCGCGGACTTAAATATGTAAAGTCAACTGATGTGTCTCGTGATGGCGTTTTGGAAGGGCCCGCTTTCGATTTTTATGAGGAATTACTTACGAAATTTCCGGATCTCTCCGTGTTAGCCAGTGGTGGCGTCCGCGGTATGGATGATATCAAACGACTCAATGACATGGGAATTTTTGCCGTGATCTTCGGTAAGGCTTTCTACGAGGGTGTGTTGGATCTGCGGGATGTTGAACAATTCCTCCTCAAGAAAGAAGTGTAATCATTCTACGATATCCTGAAGCTTGTACTTCTGAATAATGTAATAGAGGAAGTTAAAAGAGAGTATTGATTCGTCTGTTTCCTTTTGGCCTTTCGGAAGCACGTCTTTGGTCTGGCTCGGCTTTTCTGTTTTTGCCTTTTGCGGCGTTACCGGAACAACTTTCGGCTTCTTGATGCTTTCCGACGCAGCATTGTTTTCAAGCGAATCTTTAGGTCCTGACACTATCTTTAACACGTGTTTGTCGTCGCCTTCGCCAGGCGAACTAAGAAACCGCTCGTAATCTATACGCTGATCATATTGGTTATGATTGTGATTGATGTCAAAAACAATCTCCTGTCCGCGAGACGCAATCGCAGTTGCCAAAATAGCAGCTGACGTAAACAGAAAATTTTTTGTAAGTGACATAAAGCTAAGACTGACCTGATCCAATAAAAGTTTCAAGGTTCGGGAAAAATACAAAATAAAGTACTAATAGCCAGTGCGATAACAGCTTTTTAACAAACAGTTGTTCAGGGGATCGGTGAATTAACAGTTTTTTCCGTTTTTTCGCCCAAACCGCAAATCATGATTAGCTGGAACGATTTTGAAAAAGTTGACATACGCGCAGGCACGATTGTCCGGGCAGAACCGTTTCCAGAAGCCCGGAAACCAGCAATTAAACTCTGGGTGGATCTTGGGCCACTTGGAATAAGACGCTCAAGCGCTCAAATCATACCGAATTATCAGCCGGAAAGCGTCATCGGTACCCAAGTGATCTGCGTCATAAATTTCCCGCCAAAACAAATCGCAAATTTTGTCTCCGAAGTGCTCGTTACAGGTTTCGCAGATGTAAATGGAAACGTAGTTTTGAGTACAACACAACGCAATGTGCCAAATGGTACAAGGCTTTTCTGAATGATACATTTCTCCGAACTCCCTTCTATCTGCAATGGTGAGATACTCGCTCTCGAACAAGATCGCCGCGTAGAATCATTGATGATCGATAGCCGAAAACCTGTAAGCGGTGAGGGTGTTGTTTTCTTCGCCATTAAGGGCGTCAACCATGATGGACATGAATACCTCGCACAACTTCATAAACAAGGTATCCGGCAATTCGTTGTCGAGAAAAAATCCGACTATGAAAAGCTGTTGCCAAATGCAAATGTCTTGCTTGTCGAAAGTGCCGTCGGAGCGTTGCAGAAAATTTCCGCGCACCATCGGTTACAATTCTCAATTCCCGTTATTGCAATAACAGGGAGTAATGGTAAGACAATCGTGAAAGAGTGGCTTTTTCAATTGCTTTCGCCTTCCTACAACATTGTCAAGAATCCGGGTAGTTATAATTCGCAAATCGGCGTTCCAATCTCCGTATGGCAAATGCAGCCGCGTCATCAGTTTGCAATTTTCGAAGCTGGAATTTCCAAGCCTGATGAAATGGTTAGGCTTAATCAGATTATCAAACCTTCTATCGGAATATTTACGAACATCGGCTCTGCGCACGATGAAGGCTTTGCTGATCGTGGCGAAAAAATATCTGAAAAACTAAAGCTGTTTCAAGGTGCCGACATTGTGATTTACCGAAAAGATCATGAGATGATTGCAGCAGCAATTCATGAATCGCGTTTGCCGGCGCTTTCCTGGGGTTACGAATCATCTGCCGATATTTTTATTCAGGATGTTGCAAATGACATGAAGGTCAGGTTTGAAGGTAGAGAGCGAATCATTCAGATCCCTTTTAAAGACGTTGCATCCGTTGAAAATTGCATGCATTGTATCGCCACAATGCTGTATCTCGGCTTTGATCTTCCAACGATTTCGCAAAGAATAAGCTCGTTGAAATCAGTCGCAATGCGTCTTGAGTTGAAGGAAGGCATTAACCGCTGTCATATCATCGATGATACTTACAATAACGATCTTGCAGGCCTGCGCATCAGCCTTCAATTTCTTGCGAATCAAAACCAGAAATCGTCAAAGCGTTTAATCCTTTCTGATATTCTTGAATCTGGTCTTGATGAAAGCGAGTTGGCGAAACAAATAAAGAATCTGGTGTCAGAAAATAGGATCAGTACATTCGCGGGAATTGGTCCCGTGCTATCGCGGAACAAACATCTTTTTTCTCCGGACGCGTCGTTTTATCTTACTACAGAAGAGTTTCTGGAAAAATTCTCTTTCGATGAATTGCACGATGAAGTGATTCTCATTAAAGGTGCGCGTTCATTCGCGTTCGAAAGAATTGTTAATCGACTTCAGCGCAAGCTTCATGGTACGGTAATGGAAATCAATCTTGGTGCGGTAGTTCATAACCTGAATTATTTCCGGTCGTTGCTGAAACCAGAAACCAGGATCATGGTAATGGTAAAAGCTTTTGCTTACGGAAGCGGGAGTACTGAAATCGCTAATCTACTTCAATACCATCAAGTGAACTATCTGGGCGTTGCCTACGCGGATGAAGGCATTGAGTTGCGGAAGAATAATATCAACCTTCCGGTCATGGTAATGAATCCGACGGAAGAGACTTTTGAATCGCTGTTACAGCACCGCCTTGAACCAGAGATCTACAGCTTTAAAATCCTCGATGCTTTTATAAGGTTTCTCAACGGTCGCGTGGCAACGATCCATCTCAAACTGGATACAGGCATGCATCGACTCGGATTTAATCAACATGAAATTGGTTCGTTGATCAACACGTTGCAACGTCATCCTGAAATAAGAGTGGCGAGTATTTTCAGCCATCTCTCAGGGGCTGACGAAGCTGTTCACGATAAATTCAGTGAGGAACAAGCCGCTCATTTTCAACAAACAGCCGACGGGATTGCAGAGGCGCTGAAGTACAAACCACTCTATCATCTTTTAAACTCCCCCGGGATATTACGTTTGCCACAC
Organism: Chryseosolibacter sp.; assembly: GCA_035628595.1. Classification (GTDB taxonomy): domain Bacteria; phylum Bacteroidota; class Bacteroidia; order Cytophagales; family Cyclobacteriaceae; genus Chryseosolibacter. The sequence continues at coordinate 392 of DASPJN010000093.1, read as the reverse complement.
CTGCAATTTGACATGGTCCGCCTCGGTGTTGGTCTTTACGGAGTGAACCCTACAAGCGATGATCAGGTGCGTTTAAAAACCGTTGCAACGCTTAAAACCGTGATCTCACAAATCCGAACAGTTCCGAAAGACGAGACAATTGGATACGGTCGTCGCGGAAAAGCAGAAAACGATTTACGGGTCGCTACGATTGCGATCGGGTATGCTGATGGCTATACACGTGCGTTTAGCCGTGGCGTTGGTAAAGTCATGGTGAATGGAAAGATTGCTCCTGTGGTTGGAAATGTTTGCATGGATATGACGATGATCGACATTACAGGTATTGAAGCCACCGAAGGCGATGAAGTTGTAATATTTGGAGAGTCAATGCCAATTGAAAATGTCGCGGAGAG
>DASPJN010000092.1:0-27660 GCA_035628595.1 Chryseosolibacter sp. | reverse complement strand
ACATCGGCTTTGAAACTCGCGCTATTGATTTATAGCCTACGCTCGGGTCTTTGGACTAAATTCTCTCTCAAGACTGCTATTACAAGCAAGGTCAATGAAGGTCTGAATGATAATGTACAGGTTCACGAAATCGGAACAACTGTCTCAACCCTTCGACCTGTTGGAAAAGCACGTTTTAATAATCTGGAACTTGAAGTGAAGTCAATTGGCAAATACATTCCGCCAGGCGTTCACATCCGCGTTGTAGAAATTGTATCAAATCAAATAATAGTAGAACCCACTAATTAATATCTATATCTATGGAATTACAAGGAGCAGGCTTACTGCTGGTCGTGTTTGGCGGCATCATTCTCTTTTTCATTTTTCTTTACTTCGTACCACTTAATCTCTGGATCACGGCATTGTTTTCCGGTGTTCCTGTCGGACTTTTCGAGCTTGTGTTCATGCGGATCCGGAAAGTGCCACCACGTGTCGTTGTTGAATCGCTGATCACTGCAACCAAGGCCGGATTGGATCTTTCATCCAACGACCTTGAAACCCATTACCTGGCAGGAGGAAATGTTCCTAACGTAATCCGTGCGTTGATCTCTGCAGATAAGGCGAACATCAACCTTACGTTTAAGCAAGCTACCGCGATTGATCTGGCGGGCCGCGATGTATTTCAAGCTGTGCAGATTTCTGTTAACCCGAAAGTGATTACTACACCGAAAGTTGCCGCTGTTGCCGCAGATGGCATTCAACTGATTGCTGTTGCGAGAGTGACAGTGCGCGCGAGCATCGCGCAACTCGTTGGTGGTGCTGGTGAAGATACGATCCTTGCCCGCGTTGGTGAAGGTATTGTTTCATCAATCGGTTCTGCACGTTCACACAAAGAAGTTCTTGAAAGCCCTGATAAGATCTCGAAGCTCGTTTTGTCAAGAGGACTTGATGCTGGAACAGCGTTTGAAATTCTTTCCATTGACATCGCGGATGTTGACGTAGGTGCAAACATTGGAGCGAAATTACAAATCGACCAGGCGAGCGCCGACTTGAAAGTTGCGGAAGCACGCGCTGAAGAAAGACGAGCAATGGCCGTAGCGTTGGAGCAGGAAATGAAAGCGAAGGCGCAGGAAGCACGTGCGAAAGTAATTGAAGCGGAAGCTGAGATTCCGAAAGCAATGTCTGAATCGTTCCGCTCAGGTAATCTTGGCATAATGGATTATTACAAGATGCAGAATGTGCAGGCCGATACGAGCATGCGTCAGGCAATTTCAGGTTCTGGCCAAACCGGATCGACTAAGAAGGAAGGTTAAGATAATCCCTTATGCCAAGGTTGTTAGTACTCACGATCTTTTTTCTCATTGCTGCGTGTGTAGATGAAAAAGAACCTAGGTTGTCAGGTACATGGAATTTGGGATACCAGGATCAATTTTTTGTCCGGTTTGATGTCGATGAGAATGCTCTCGAAATTATGGAGCTGGGCATCCAAGAGCAGCTACGGACCGATTTTACAGCCCAATTGTCTGGTCGTGACATACTTATTACAGGCACAGATTATCAATTGGAGTTAGTTGGATGCAAGGTGATCGATGGCGGATGCGATCTTAATAGAACGTGTGTCCTTGAGGTTGATGAAGTGAATTTCAGTGTGTCAGGCCAGGAGGTCAAAACCCTTTACGGTCTAACAGGCGGACGGGCTTTTTAGCTGTTTAAATCGGAGAATAAAATTGAAAAAATCCAAAGTGAAGATAACTTCGCTTTGGATTTTTCTTTTTTAGGACATCCTAAAAAATGAACTCTTCCCATTCAGACTTTTTGACCGCTAGAAACTGATGATGAAACCTATCGTATGAAATGGCATCATACATGAGCGGAATAGTGCTGATCCCCTCGACAGTGACAACGCCGTACTTGCCTTGCTGTGCAACAATCATGTAGCCATTGTCAACGTCTTGTATAGACGTAAACTTCGGATTCAACAAGATTTTTCCGGTAGCATCAGCGACACCCCACAACCCATCCTGCTCCATCAGGTATCGGTTACCTGATAGTTTTGTTATTCGGTCGTAGCGCACAGGTAGAATTGTTTGTCCTTTCTTGTCGATGACACCAAAAGCTTCGTCTCTGCGAACAAGCGCACAACCATTTTCGAAAGGGAACACCTGGTCGTATGATGGCTGTACTGCAATATTATCTTGCAGATTTATGAACCCCCATTTACCAAGAATTTTTACCGCGGCCAGTCCTTCCTGAAATCCTTGCACTTCTTCGTAGCGGTTTGCAATTCTCAGCCTCAATCGCGCGTCCACAAATCCATAACGGCCATCTTTTTTGATCGGCCTAAGACCTTCACTTTCCGGATATATTTTTTCAAATCCGCGATCAAAGGCACTTTGCTCAGTGACAATCCCATCGAAATTTATACGCCATATTTTTCCTGACGACAGAAACTCAAGTATATGATCTGGCCTGACTTCAATTTTATTCGATGTGAAATAGATGATGTCTCCTTTAATGGATTTCAGAAAAATATTGTCGGGTGTTATCTGCAAGTATCGGTTAGAAGAAAGTATCGTCAGCTTATGTCGCTGTGGTGTTACAAGCCAGGATTCATTTGTGTTAATGATTCCGTAACCACCTTTAAACTTTACGACCACCAGATCGTCCCTGGCTTCAATGATTGAATCGTGTGCACAGGCAATAATTTCGTTGCCTCCGAGGTCAACGGCTCCCCACGAATTTCGCTGACGCGCAGGGAAGAATGCACCATTAAAAGGTCCGACAAAATCGTATGTTTTCCTGGTGACAGCTGATCCCAACGAATCAAACAGCATCCACCGCACTCTTCCCTGGGCTACATCGCTAGCCCGTACCAGGTGCTGGTCAAAAATCAGTTCTTTGTATTTAGCAGGGATTGCAATCGAGCCATCCTGTCGGATTAATCCTTTTCGATCTCTCATCTCAAAAATCGCTTTGTTATTTTTGAAATCCGAGATCGATTGGTACAACTTGGTTCCTATTGGTTGAAGGTCCTTGCTAAACAACTTTGTTCTGCCGTTGGTTTGCACCCGATATGTTTTAAGCGATAACGCTTCTACCGAATCAGCATACAGCTGCCCAAATGTTTTATTATCGCCGCTGAGAAACATCCAAATATCTGCTTTTCGTGCTTTGATTTTTCCCTGGTCAAACACAACATCTCGGTAAAGAGCATCAAATAAAATTTTTCCTTCTCGCGAGATCACACCCCGCTGGGCACCTTGGTAAAATATCGCCACGTCCTTTTTGAAAGATCCAATGCTATCGATAACAAAGTCTGTGAGCTGCATACCGTCTTCGGAAAAAATTGCCGTTTTGTTTTCGGTAGATACCACTCCGTAGCGCAGGCTTCCGAGTGGATAAATATGACGGAACTGGAGTGGGATTACGACGCGGTTTTCAAAATCAATGAGGCCATGTTTGAAACCCTTTGATGATCGTTGGAAAACAATCGCCCGCAATCCGCTGACTAAAATGCCGTCATATATGAACGGTATGACAATCTTTCCCTCTGTGTCAATAACACCCGTTTTAGGATAAACAGAATGTTCCGCTTTCTGAACGGCCCTTACGAATTTTGCCGGGCCCGGAGAAAGCGCGATGAATTCCGCTTCTGTTACTTTTTCGTTGTCCAGATTAACCAACCCCCATTTACCCTTCATCAGGTACCCCGTAACATTTTCCTGCAAAGAAAACGTTCGGTCGCTCCATCCGAGCGCTTCGTAGGTGGCAGGGATAACGACTTCGCCTTTGTCGTTTTTCAAACCGACTTTTCCATTCTCTTCGAAAGGTCTGATTTCATTTCCTGGAACAGCAATGGCTTTGCCGTTCGAACCGGCATGCACAAAAAATACAGGAAAAAGCAAGAAAAATAGAAGACGGCGCACGGTTTCACTCACAGCCCTAAAGTTACAATAGACCGTGATAACATGAGAATTTTTGCGAACTTTGTGACCTGAAAATTCCATTAGGATAAGGAAACGCAATAAAACTACCGCTGATGTACATCCAACAATTGTATACCAACTGTTTAGCCGAGGCTGCTTACTATATCGAATCAGATGGCGAAGCAGCAGTAATCGATCCGCTTCGTGAGACCGAACCATACCTCCAACTTGCAGAAAAACGCAACGCTCAAATTAAATATGTTTTTGAAACACATTTCCACGCGGACTTTGTTTCGGGTCATATCGATTTGGCTGCAAAGGCGGATGCAGCAATAGTCTACGGTCCTGAGGCGCAGCCGACCTACAAGTTTTATTCAGCCAAAGACGGGGAGATTTTTACAATCGGCAAGATCAAAATCAAAGTGTTGCATACGCCTGGCCACACACCGGAATCGACCTGTTATCTTCTCATCGATGAAAGCGGGAAAGACTATGCCGTTTTCACAGGTGATACTTTATTCGTTGGTGATGTTGGAAGGCCTGATCTCCTCGACGGCATTATGACGCAAGACGAACTTGCGAGCAAGTTATACGATTCACTCAATACGAAAATCAAAAAGTTAGCTGACGATGTTATTGTGTATCCGGCACACGGTCCCGGATCAGCGTGCGGAAAAAATATTGGGAAAGAAACTCAGTCGACAATCGGGCAACAGAAGAAATTTAACTATGCGTTACAGGAAATGTCGCGCGATGAGTTCATTGCCAAAGTAACGGAAGGAATTCTACCGCCGCCTCAGTATTTCTTCGAGGATGCGCGCATCAATAAAGTGGGCTATGATCCGCTTGACCAGGTTATAGAAAGAAATACGAAACCATTATCGGAAGATGATGTTTTAGGTTTTGTTAAGAACGGTGCAATTATTCTTGATACACGCAAGGCAGACGACTTCGAGAAGGGATTTATTCCTGGCGCGATAAACATCGGGCTTAACGGACAGTTTGCTGTGTGGGTAGGAACATTGGTTGATATTTCAAAGAAACTGGTTCTCGTTACAGAACCTGGCCAGGAAAAAGAATCAGTCCTTCGACTGGCACGCGTTGGCTATGAAAATGTTGCTGGTTATTTAGAAGACGGAATGAACGGCTGGTCCGGTGCGAAGGATTCTGTGAATTCAATTACGGCTGAAGAACTGAAGAATAAGATGAGTCGTGTAGATGGCGTCCTCGATGTACGGAAACCCGGTGAGTGGAACAATGGTCATCTAAAAGTTGCCGTATTTCTTCCGCTAGCAGACTTTCCGGAAAATCTTCACGACGTAGAGAAAGACAAAACATATATCGTCCATTGTGGCGGCGGATATCGTTCAATGACGGCGATCTCGATTATGAAGAATCACGGATTCAAGAATTTGGTTAACGTTTACGGCGGATTCGGTGCAATGGAAAAAGCCGGCCTTGAATTCGTGAAAGACGAAGTTGCAGTTTAGTCTACTGAAGTTTCTTGTGAAAATATAGTTCATGATCGATCAAATGTGGATGCGCAATCTCCACAAGGTCGCTGATCATAATGTCGGGCCGTAGATATCCTAGCTCAAGTGCTTCGCTTCCTCCTTTCGCGCCAAGTCGTGCATCTGAACTGTAAACATGTTTCTCTTTAAAGGGTTTGAATTTCGCGTAACGTTCGTCAACAGCACGAATCTCATCCAATGTTTTAAGAAGTCCGACGCCGATCCACAAGTCCGCATTATTTGCTTTTTCGTAAACTTTTTCAAAACCTAACTGGAGAAATCCGTGTGAGCTATCGTCAGCCCAGAGGTAATTGCAGCCTGCGTCCTTCATCAGCTTCGCGGCATAATTTTGTCCGCCAGGCATGAACCATGCGTCACCGTACACAACTCCACTCATAACTGTTGGCCGCGATTCAACACTATCAGCCAGCGTTTTTACATGCAGATAGTTTTTTTCAATTGCACGAAATACAGAATCAGCCTTTAATGATTTATCAAAGAAGAGTGCCATAAACTTAATCCACTCCGCACGTCCCAGCGGGTGCTTTTCCAGATACTCAGCATTAATTACCACTGGAATGTCAAACTCTTCAATCTTTTTAAATTGACCGTAGTCACTTGTCATCGTGTAGCCCATAGTAAGGGCAGGTCGAAGGCTAACAAGTTTTTCGATGTTCAGACTTTTGTCAACACCAAGGTCTTTGACCTCACCGCGGTCGATGCGTTCGCGCATTTTTTCAGAGCTGATGTAATCCGTTGTAGGAAAACCCACCAACGCTTTGGTTTCGCCGATATAGTCGAGTAATGGGATGTGCGTTGTTGACGTACAGACAATTGATGAAACAGGCGTCCGAATAGTCTTTACATTTTCTTCATGTTCAGGAATGTCTTTTCCGCGAGGAACCAAAAGATATTTATATCCGGAAGTTGCGCCCTGATATGGATACGTTACTTCAACAAGCTTACTATTGCCAACTGCCGTGACTTTAAAACCAGTTGCATATTTGATTTCGATATCACTTTGAGGGTTGGATTTCGCTCGCTCATCATTTCGAGGGGAGCATCCGAAGGATGCAATACAGAACGCTAACAGGTAAAATTTCATCCGGGAAATTAATAAGAAGATTCGTCGTGTGCATTTAGTATAACCAAACCATTTTTTAGCTCACAAAAAGTATTTATGTTTGCCATCGATATACGGTTCTTTTGCTGAAGTGCATCATCAAAAGATTAAAAGGGAATCCGGTCGTATTCCGGAGCTGTCCCCGCAACTGTAAATCCACATAAATTTTGCTGACTATCACGCAAGCCACTGTTATTTAGATAACGGGAAGGCGTCAGCAAAAGTGGAAAGCCAGGAGACCTGCCGATGTCGATTTAAATCAAAGCTTCGGGAGAAAGGCTGACGAGTAGTCTGATTAATTTTCTGTCTACATTAGCCGCAGGTTTTGATTGTTCAATTAACGAACAATAAGAAATGAGATTTTACTCTTTGCTGATTTGCGTGCTGTCATCACCGACACTCTTTGGCCAGGCTGGCGACACTACATATCTGCAGACAGTGGAGGTGTATGGTATGCCGATGTCGAATTACGCAATAGGCGCGAAGATCAAAGAAATTCAGACTGGCGATGAAGTCACGATGCTTCCCAATGCACTCGCCGGACTTGCCTCGGTTTACCTAAAGAATTATGGAAACGGACAACTCTCGACGATCGGCTTGCGTGGTACGACGGCATCGCAAACAGCTGTGTTATGGAACGGGATCAATATCAACTCGCCCTCGCTCGGATTAACCGACCTTTCATTAATACCATTGTTCTTCAGCTCAGATGTGGCTGTACAATATGGAACATCCAGCTCTTTGTATGGAAGTGATGCAATTGGCGGGACAATTGTGCTCGGACAAAATCGGCCTGATTTTCAAAATCGATTTTCTATTAAACTATACCAGGGGGTTGGCAGTTTCGGTCACGTTTCCACTGGCGCAAGTAGCATTTATGGGCATAAACGAATACAGGCAAAGACGTCTTTGTATCGCATGAAACTTGAGAATGACTTCCCATTTTATTCGCCTGCAGTCGGCTATGAGAAAATCCAGAATCACGCGCGTGTTTATAATTACGGTTTAAATCAGCATCTCTCTTATCAACTCAAACAGAACCAAACGATATCAGTGGAGGGGATGTTCATTCATAACAACCGGGAGATTCAGCCCGCTGTTACAAACAACCTGGCGAACGAAGAACTCCTTGATGAAAACATTCGCACGTCGATGACCTACGATGCGAGCTTTACCAGTATGGACGTTAAGGCAACGGTTGCCTCGCTGTCATATTATGAAATATATTCCGATGGGTATGACGAAGAAAATGAAGTTGATCAATTATCAGCGATTGTTAATATCAATCACCATCTGACGTCACGCACAAGTTTGCGATACGGCATGGCGAATAATTCGTATCGCGCCAGTTCTGAGAATTACGAGGCTGCAAGCGAAAGCCAGGAAATATTTGCGTCATTCAGGTCTTCCTTCAAAGAGGTATTGAATTATAATCTCAATCTCAGACAAATTTTCGTTGATGGAGAACTCATGCCTCTTACCCCATCCGTTGGATTGGAGGGAGTATTGTTGAAAAATGCAAAACGAAAACTCGTACTCACTGCCCAGGGAGGCCGTGGATATCGCCTTCCAACCTTGAATGATCGTTTCTGGCAGCCGGGAGGAAATCCGTCACTTGAACCGGAGGATGCGTTGCAGGTCGAGACTGGATTGAACTATGTCATCTCTCAAGCAAAATGTAAAGGTACGTTCGCTGTCAATGCTTATCGCTCCTGGATCGACGACATGATTATCTGGAAACACGTGACAGGGGTGGTATGGTCGCCCGTCAACCTGCAAGTTGTTCACGTGAACGGTTTGGAACTTGAAACCGCGATTGACGCCAGCATTGGACGACATGTAATCGGGTATAATTTGTCATACGCGTTCACAGAATCCACTAATAAAAAGGCGTTGCATGAATCTGATCCGGGTACGGTTGGAAGTCAAATACCTTATGTCCCGCTCCATTCGCTGAACACACGTGCCTCAGTTTCCTTGCGTAGGCTTTTTGATTTTCAAACGACTTATCAATACACTGGCAGGCGTCAAACAGATCTCATCAATGACGATTACAAAGCACTTGAGGCATTCGGATTATGGAGCATCTCACTCTCAAAACAATTTGCATTTACTTCAGTCGAAGCGCGACTGTCATTCTCCGTTAATAACATCGCCGATGTTTACTTCGAGAATCTGAAAAATCACGCAATGCCCGGACGCAATTACCTCGCAACCATTACACTTAACTATAACCGATAATATGAATCTTCGATTTTTGCTTTTTTTGTTCCTGGCTTCGTTTTTAACGATCACGAGTTGCAGTGAGGACGATAACAAGCCTACGGGCGAGTTTCAAACCGGCGTGTTTATTGTCAACGAAGGCAACTTTCTCCACGCTGACGGGTCTGTTTCTTTTTTGAATCTCGCAAATTCTGAAGTAACAAGCGACCTCTTCGGACGGGTGAATGACGGCCGCGCCCTTGGTGATGTCGTTCAGTCGATGACTACAGATGACGATAGAAGTTACATTGTTGTGAACAACAGCAATAAAATAGAAGTGGTAAACGCGAATACATTTGAATCGATCAGTTCTTTTGAACTATCGTTGCCCCGCAATTTTGTCCTTCATAACGGAAAAGGTTATGCAACTGAATGGGTATCGTTCGTTGACCCAGGTCGCGTTTCAATTATCGATCCCAATGATTTCTCCATCACCTCGACAATCGAGGTAGGCTACGGCGCCGAGAAAATGATCGTTACACAGGAACATTTGTTTGTTTCGAATGTTAACGCGAATACAGTTTCGGTCATTGACCTTTCCACGGAAGAAGTAGTTGAAACAATTGAAGTGGGGAATTCGCCGGCATCATTCGTTGCGGACAAAAATGGTAACCTTTGGGTCATCTGCGCTGGCGGCTACAACGAGAATTTTGAACCGTTGAATGATGGTAAACTTGTTCAGATCAGTTCGACTGATTTTTCTGTAATGAAAACGATTGAGGTTGAAGCGCAGATTTCAACACATTTATTAATTGATAGAACAGGAGATCACCTCTTCTTTGCGGTTGACAATAAAATTTTCAGGGTTGGCATTGATGTCACAACAGTACCGACGACCCCGTTTATTGACGAGGAACTTGTCACCGGGTTTTACGGCCTTGGTATCGACCCGGTAACGAACTGGGTATACGCAAGTGATGCACTGGGCTTTGCATCCAATGGCAAAGTGTATAGATATAATGAGACCGGCGAAAAGGTTGATGTGATCACTGCCGGAATTGGCCCCAATAGTTTTGTTTTTAAATACTGATGAACGATAGCCATAGGGATAAGGAGGAAATGTACTATTGGGAGAATGGCCTGATGGTGTTTACACGGGCTTACCATTCTTAAGCGAGGCTACTGCTGCAAAAGCGGATGCCGTCATTGTCCTTATGGCTTTTCAAAATCGCCGAAGGAATCCGATAGGACTAAGAATGAGAATCGAAACGAACAAACTGACGATACGCATCCATGAGCTTCTCCGCTGCATGCATTGGAGAAATGCTGCCGGAGACTACTTGTGTTTCCAATGCTGCGCGGTTCTCGCTCAACGTCGCGGTTTTCGAAATTTCCATTTGGAGTATGTGCGCGAATGACTCCCGGAACCATGAAAGCTGCTGTTGCTTGCGCCACGTGTCAAAATATCCTGATGATTTCATTTTATTTTCAAAATCTCCGATCACTTTCCAAATGTCGCTGATACCCTTCTGCTCAAGCGCTGAGCATGTCAGTACTTTCGGCTTCCATAAGCTTCCGCTCCTTAAGAAATTTAACGCATGCTGGTAATCAGCCCGCGCCTGCGTTGCCTTCGCAACGTTATCCCCATCTGCTTTTGTGATGACAACGGCGTCGGCCATTTCCATGATTCCTTTTTTGATGCCCTGAAGTTCATCGCCGGCCCCCGCGAGCATAAGCAGGAGAAAAAAATCCACCATATTCTTGACAGCAACTTCAGATTGACCAACGCCAACTGTCTCTACGATAATAACATCGTAACCTGCGGCCTCGCACAACAGCATGCTTTCACGCGTTCGTGATGCAACGCCGCCCAGGGAATCCCGTGAGGCGCTGGGCCGGATAAACGCATTTTGATTTTTCGACAGTGAATCCATCCGCGTCTTGTCGCCGAGAATACTGCCTTTTGTCAGTTGGCTTGAAGGATCAACGGTGAGGATAGCCAATCTCTTACCTTCGTTAGTGATATGCGTTCCAAAAGTTTCAATAAACGTGCTTTTGCCAACACCTGGCACGCCCGTGATACCGACGCGCAACGAGTTGCCTGTATATGGAAGTATTTGATCGATCAGCTCATTTGCAATTTTCTGGTCCTCCGCACGCGTGCTCTCAACCAGCGTTATCGCTTTAGCGAGTGTAAAACGATTGCTTTTTAAAATTCCATCCTTATATTCCTGTATCGAAAGTCTTCCGCTGTTCAAGAGAAATGGTTTAATCAAAGTTAAATTTCTAAATTTACCTCATAAGCCCCACTATCATGCGAAAATTTTGGATCGATAACCTCATTACTACAGTTTTCACATTCGGTGTGATGATCGGTATCTATGGAGTGACCCAGTTAAAAGTTTTCGATGCCTTCGATCCGATCGGGAAAGCCTTTGGCGACATGGAAATTACTGACATCGCGTTTTCACAATTGCGCGACGATCCTGAGCTTGACACTAATATTGTAATAGTAAACATAGGATATCTTAGCCGGGGCGAAATTGGTCAGCAGATCATGACGTTGAACAAGTACAACCCAAAGGTAATTGCACTAGATATCATTTTCAGTTGTGACGGAGGTATCAAAGATCCTGTCAATTGCCCTCAGGCGTTCGACACCCTCAACAATATGATTTTTGCTGAAGCGATGAGACAGGCCGGAGACAGGATGGTGATGGCGCAGAAGTTACATCAGACAAAAGGTCTTGTTGAGAAGTATGGGGATATTGCTTTGTATGACTCAATAGAACATACGGATCCGGAATTACTTCAAAATGCACATGAAGGATTTGTGAATCTGGAAACAGACGCAGATCACCAGGAGGATTTGAAAGTTTGTCGTTCATACAACCCAAGGATTGAAGTTAATGGTAAACAGGAGCTAGCTTTTTCTACGAAAATTGCTATGCAGTTTGACTCGGTTAGAACCAAACGTTACCTGGCTCGCAACAGGGACTCAGAAACCATTAACTATCGTGGAAATATTGTTGACTGGCATGGTGCATCTGCTTTTTCTGGTCGTTACATGGTGCTGGATTTTGATCAGGCGCTCGACACAAATCAGTTTGTGCCGTCAATGATCAAGGATAAGATCATCATCCTGGGATTTCTCGGAGCTGATCTCACCGATACTTCATGGGATGATAAATTCATCACGCCACTGAATAAGAACTATGCAGGCAAAACACGCCCTGACATGTACGGCGTTGTTGTTCATGCGAATGCGGTGTCAATGATTCTGAATGAGGACTACATCGGTGAAATGGCGGACTGGCAGGAATATGCGCTTGCGTTCCTTATTTGTTTGCTAAATGCGGCATTATTTTCGCTGATAAACCGTCACATGCCAATCTGGTTTGACGGGGTGACGGTACTTGCGCAGTTGTTACAAATCATCGTATTGTCATTTTTAATGATTTATCTGTTCAGTTGGATTAATTTTAAGCTTAATTTGACCATTACCCTGGCTGCGGTTGCGTTGGTAGGAACCTGTTTCGAGATCCATCATAACGTATTTAATCGAATTGCGGCGAAATTAAGGGCACAGAAAGCGCTTACCAAGGAACAGGAACAAGTATTAACCCCGTAACCAATTGACTAGCTGTTCATATTCACAATTGAATTTAAGACCATGAAAACAAACAAATTGACCATCCTTTTTGCCTTTGTCTTGCTCTCAACGCTGGCTTTCGCCCAGCCACAGAAAGACTATGCATTCAAAGTTTTGGCAAATAAGGGCGCCAATGAAGTGAAATCCGGTGACACCTGGCAGCCGCTCAGAACCGGTGCGAGCCTCAAGTCTACTGACGAATTGAAACTCGCTGATAATGCCTACATCGGTTTGGTTCACGCCAATGGCAAGCCAATGGAATTGAAGACCGCCGGTGTTCATAAAGTGAAAGAACTTGAAACAAAAATAGGCTCTGGTACAAGTGTGCTTAATAAGTACACAGATTTTATCCTGAGTAGCAACTCTGCTGAAGCGAAAAAGAATCGCTTGAGCGCCACTGGAGCGGTTCACCGTGACGTGGATGCTGCAGCAATTAAACTTTTGCTTCCTGAAAATCAACACTCCGGCATTTACAGCAACGCAGCTGTAATTAACTGGGACGGAACAAAAGCACAAGGCCCTTATGTCGTCATCTTAAGAAATATGTTTGACGATGAACTGGCACGATTTGAAACACCTGAGACGCAAATCGAAATTGATCTGGCTGATCCTAAATTCGCGTCTGAGAATGCAATACTGGTTGAAGTAAGCTCGAAGGTTGATCCAAAACAGGCATCGAAACAACACCTTGTTAAGAGACTGACACCTGCAGAGCAGGAAAAAATCAAAGTTTCCCTAGGTGAGATCATGGGCGAAGTTTCAGAGGAAACCGCTTTGAATAAGCTGATCCTTGCTGGCTTTTTTGAAGAACAAAACCTGTTTATTGACGCGATTTCAGCTTATGAAGACGCAATCAAACTGGCTCCGGATGTTCCTTCATACAAAGAAGCTTATGAAGAATTTCTGCTCAGACACGGCCTGAAGAAATAATTATTTTGAATATGGACTGAAAAAGCCGCCCTCGTGAGCGGCTTTTTCGTTGAACACCCAATCACCCTTAACCCAAAAAAACCAATGAAAATTTTCACGCTTTCCATTGTCTTGCTTGCAACGCTGCATTTTACCCTCTCGTACGCGCAAGCAGATTATGCCTTTAAGGTTATGGTCAACAAAGGGCAAAACGAAGTAAAAACCGGTGATGCCTGGCAACCGGTTAGAACCGGTGCTTCGCTTAAATCAACCGATGAACTTAAGCTGGGTGATAATGCTTACATCGGTCTGATCCACATAAACGGCAAGCCATTGGAGTTACGCAATGCCGGAAAATATAATGTAGCTGAATTGTCGGCAAAAATGGGTGGCAGCACTTCAGTAGTGAACAAGTATACAGATTTCATTCTAAGCTCTAATGTTGAAAAGAAAAACAGGCTGACGGCCACGGGAGCTGTTCATCGTGGCGGTGTGACAACGAAAGTTTATCTTCCATCCTCTGAGCACGCGATTCTTTTTGGTGATAAGGTAATCCTTGACTGGGAGCGTGACTCCGCCATCACTACTTATGTGGTCAGCCTGAAATCTATTTTTGGTGATGACCTTATGACCACTGAAACTTCAACTAACCTGATCATTGATCTGAGCGATCCGAAGTTTGCGGAAGAGGATAACATCATGGTGGAGGTTTATCCGAAGGGACAACCTGAAAAAGCGCCGGATCCTGCTTTTGTCTTAAAGAAGCTTTCAAAAGCCGACAAGGATCGCATCAAGGCACAGCTCTCGCAAATTGCAGACATTAACAATGATCAGTCTGCGCTCGGAAAGCTGATCATGGCCGGGTTCTATGAAGAAAACAAGCTGTTGATCGATGCTGCAACTGCGTACCAGGAAGCAATCGCGCTTGCACCGGAGGTTGAACAGTATAAGGAAGATTACAACAGCTTCCTGATAAGGAATGCTATTAAAACAGAAACAAAATAACTGAAATTCTCAGTACAAGGGCCGTCAAACGATGGCTCTTCTTCTTTTTCGTGGTTTGGCTGAAAGCATTATTATTCTATTTTTGTGCTTCATAAAATCAGACTTCCATGAGCGTTCTAGTAAATAAGAATTCACGTGTCATTGTTCAGGGTTTCACAGGCTCTGAAGGTTCTTTCCATGCCGGACAAATGATTGAATACGGAACCAACGTTGTTGGTGGCGTGACGCCGGCGAAAGGCGGGACTGAACATCTAGGAAGGCCGGTTTTTAACAGTGTAAAAGAAGCAGTTGATAAGACAGGTGCTGATGTATCGATCATCTTCGTACCTCCTGCGTTTGCTGCAGATGCAATCATGGAAGCCGCGGACGCCGGAATAAAGGTGATCATTGCAATCACCGAAGGTATCCCTGTAAAGGATATGATGACGGCGAAGAAATATGTTCAGCAACGCAAAGCAGTTCTTGTCGGACCTAACTGCCCGGGTGTGATCACGCCAGGCGAAGCAAAGGTTGGCATCATGCCAGGCTTCGTTTTCAAAAAAGGCAGGATCGGTATTGTTTCAAAATCAGGAACCCTTACTTACGAAGCTGCAGACCAGATTGTGAAAGCCGGCCTCGGCGTGTCGACTGCGATAGGTATTGGAGGTGATCCAATTATTGGAACGCCGACGAAGGACGCCGTTGAGTTGCTTATGAACGATCCGGAAACTGATGCAATTGTCATGATCGGTGAGATCGGTGGAAACTACGAACCAGTAGCTGCTCGTTGGATCAAAGAAACCGGAAATAAAAAACCTGTTGTCGGATTCATTGCAGGACAAACTGCACCTCCAGGTCGCAGAATGGGTCATGCAGGCGCGATCATCGGCGGGGCCGAAGATACAGCCGCGGCAAAAATGGCGATCATGAGAGAATGTGGTCTTCACGTCGTTGAATCTCCTGCGGAAATCGGCGAAACGATGGTTAAAGCCCTTAAGAAATAAGCGTCAGAAAGTCGTTTTGAATTCCTGTTCCAGGTGATCATTTAATTTATTCAGTCCCTTTACCATTCGGGCGCTCTCCGGTGCCTGTTCAGGATCGTCATTCATAAAAAGGACTTCAGCGAATAAATCGCGATACATGTAAATGTAGATCAGGCGTGCTTCTTTCGTTCTGGATCCAATAAAGATTGCTTTCTTTTTCAGAAACTCCACTTGCCGGCTCAATGACCAGCGTTTGTAGAAAAATTTAAAAAACATAGGTTGGTTAGGTTAATGCTTCAACCGCTAATCCTGAACCAAAAAACAAAAGCCCCAAATTAAAAAGTTTAGGGCTTTTGTTTAAACATATAGTCTTTTGCTGGGACATCATATTCCCAAATTTAAAGAAGCGTGTTTGCAAGGTTGGCCAGCTCTGAGCGCTCACCTTTCTCCAGCGTCATGTGTGCATACAGTTCATGATCCTTCAACCTGTCTATCAGGGTCGACAGGCCATTACTTTGTGAGTCGAGATAAGGTGTATCGATCTGGTAAATATCACCCGTGAAAATGATCTTCGTGTTCTCGCCTGCTCGTGTAATGATGGTCTTTACTTCATGGGGAGTAAGATTCTGTGCTTCGTCAACAATGAAGCAGATATTCGATAGACTTCTTCCGCGGATGTACGCAAGCGGTGTGATCACAAGCTTTTCCTGGTTCACCATTTCTGTGATCTTCGAATACTCTTTGTCGGTTTCACTATACTGGTTCTGGATGAATTTCAAATTATCCCAAAGCGGTTCCATGTATGGATTCACCTTCGATTTAATATCGCCGGGAAGGTATCCAATATCTTTATTGCTTAATGGAACGATTGGCCTCGCAAGATAGATCTGTTTGTACTCGCGCTTTTGCTCCAGCGCAGCTGCAAGTGCGAGTAGCGTCTTTCCGGTACCAGCAACTCCCTGAATAGAAACCAATTTGATTTCAGGTTTAAGCGCAGCATGA
This sequence comes from Chryseosolibacter sp., assembly GCA_035628595.1. Lineage (GTDB taxonomy): Bacteria > Bacteroidota > Bacteroidia > Cytophagales > Cyclobacteriaceae > Chryseosolibacter. Next base: position 11,389 of record DASPJN010000092.1, on the reverse strand, counting down.
ATGGCGAATGTCTGCTCGGCATTGCGTGGCTTCACACCGTACACGGCACGTTTCTCAACATGCTCAAGCATTTCGTTAGCCGGATTGTAATACGCTAGCGCCGACTTCTTTCCGCTCTTAAAAATGTAGTAGTGATTTTTCAACGGATCCATTTTGCCGAGTAATTCTTTCGGCGGGCAATATCCTTTTTCGTATAACAGGTTAATTGTATCCGGATCCGCATCTTCAATAATTGTCTTGCCAGAATAGAGCGATGAGATGTTTTCAACCTTACCCGTCGTGTAATCTTCAGCCTGGAGGCCAAGCGATTTTGCTTTTAACCGAAGGTTTACATCCTTCGATACAAGAATCACTTTTTTGTTCTTCTCTTCCTTTTGTAACTGAAGCGCCGCATTGAGAATGCGGTGATCTGCTTTTGCTTCGTTGAAAATCTTATTCGCATCAACCTCGCTACGTGTATCCATCAGCACTTTAAAGTATCCTTTGCCGTTGCCGTTGATGGGATTCCATTGATGAAGCATCCCGTCTTTGGCAAGTCTGTCGATGAGGCGAATGAACTCGCGTGCTTCGAAATTTTTTGTGTCGTTGCCTTTCTTGAAATTGTCCAGCTCTTCTAGAACGGTGATCGGGATTCCGACGTCGTGTTCTGCAAAATTCAGGATTGAGTTGTGTTCATAGATAATTACAGATGTGTCCAATACGAAGATCTTCTTCTCCTTCTTATTTTTTGACATACTACACAGAGAGCTTGGTTTCAACTAAAGTACTGAAACAGTTTAGAAACGCAAGTATTATTTTTTTTATATCTTAGTATCCCTTCAAAGGCATAATAGGCGCAAGTGAGAATACGTCGCCTCTTTCATGCGGGCTCACCAACAACACATCAGCAAGCACAAGGATCACAAGTTTCTTCGATGCATAAGAGCGCTTTAATCCGCGAAGCTCAATGAATTGTTTTAATGTGATCGATCTGTTCTTTTCGAGGTATTGCATGAGGAATTGCTCATGCTCTCCATAGTAAAATTGAATATCCTTTTTAGATTGTTCACGCCGGATGATCTCTTTTACCTCGCGACTGGCAGTAATACTCTGATCTTTCACGCGCACGAAACAAAACTTTTCTTCTCCGTTGATCTGATAGTGCGGCTTCTTTTTACTCTCGGGAATTTCGTAAAGTAAGATCGTCCTGGAATCGCCAATCGGAATGAAAGTTTCAGTGATCTTCAGAGGAGGAGAGCATCTCTTAAGCGCTTGCATGATAACATGTGATTCGCCTTCCGGATATTTCAGACCTGCGATTGTTTTATCGTCACCCACGCCAACAAGCAGTATTCCTCCCTTCGTATTTGCAAAGGCGATCATCTCTCTAACTATTTTCTCAGGATGCGCCGCTTTTCTTTTAAACTCGAGGGTGAGCCCTTCTCCTTGTGAAACCAGTTTTTTCAGATCCAGAACCTGCCGTGAATTGAATTGCTGAGATTCCTGCGGCCTGTTCATCCACTTTAGCTTTTGAAACGTCCACCACCAATGGCATCTTCGTCATCGTCCTCATCTTCGTCGGGACGGGGAAGCGTAAACATGCTGCTTAGCAAGTCTTTGAATTGTAATCCGGACGTCAGGTTGTGTTTGCTCAGCATACTGTATTCTGCGAGGCCGTGCAAGGCGAATTCCATTAGAAATAATTTTGTTGCAGCATCCTGGTTTTTGTGCAGGTCATTGATCAGGTCGCTTAGACCCGGAACAGCTTTCAGCTTTGAATCGAATTCAGTCTGTGGTGTGTCATGCAAAAGATCTACCGTGTTTCCTTCACCAAACCAGTCCGTGATCTTTTTGTAAGGACTTTTTTCTTTTTGTTTTCTGAACCCGTCCGGATCAGGAAAGTATTTAACGAACTCACTTCGTATCGCTTTGCCGACAAGGTTCTGTGCTACAATGTTCGGTCCCTCTTGTTCGCCTTCATAAACAAGCTCCACCTTGCCGGTTATAGCCGGAATAACGCCGATAAAATCAGACACACGAATGGAAACATTTTTTTCACTGTTGATAATGCTCCGGCGTTCGGCAGCTGCAACAAGATTTTCATACGCGGAAATTGTAAGACGGGCTGAAACACCGCTCTTCGCATCCACATATTCACTCCTCCGCGCCTCGAATGCTATCTGCTCGATGAGGTCTTTGGCGATTTCATTCACAGCAATTTCGCGTTGCACTGCTTTCAGTCGCGCTTCCTGCTGTGTAATACGCTTTCCGATTTCAAGCGTTTTCGGATAATGTGTGATGATCTGACTGTCGATACGATCCTTTAATGGTGTTACGATGCTTCCGCGATTCGTGTAATCCTCCGGATTTGCTGTGAACACAAATTGTATGTCCAGTGGAAGGCGGATTTTGAAGCCTCGTATCTGGATGTCTCCTTCCTGTAGAATATTGAACAACGCTACCTGTATACGCGCCTGTAAATCGGGGAGTTCATTAATGACGAAAATGCAGCGGTTTGAACGCGGGATCAATCCGAAATGAATCACCCTTTCGTCAGAGTATGGTAGCCTGAGCATTGCGGCCTTGATCGGATCAACGTCGCCGATGAGGTCAGCGATTGAGACATCAGGTGTCGCCAGCTTCTCAGTATAGCGTTCATGTTTTGCAACCCAAACAACTGGCGTACTATCACCTTGTTCCGCAATTTTGTCAACGGCGTATCTGGATAACGGACTGAGCGGATCATCGTTTAACTCTGATCCCTCTACGACAGGAATGAAATCATCAAGCAAGTTAGCCATCAACCGCGCAAGTCTGGTTTTTGCCTGACCGCGTAAGCCGAGCAGGTTAATGTCGTGGCCGGCGAGAATAGCGCGTTCAAGGTCAGGGATTACAGTTTCCTCATAGCCCCAGATTCCTTCAAATACATTTTCTTTTCTACGGAGTTTTTGAATGAGATTATCTCTCAGTTCGTCTTTAATAGATTTCGGCCGGTAACCTGATTTTTTTAATTCTCCGAGTGTCTTGATATTGTTCATTGTTAGTAAGGTCGATGAAATAAACTAAAGTGTTTTCCGACGGTTCTTCCTGAAATCTTCAAAAACAAGGTTGCCGAGTCCTTGCAGCGAGCTGTAATACGCATTACCGTTATTTGCTTTGGTAAACTCGCGCACAAATGATTTTAAATATGGATCCGTTGCAATCATGAACGTGGTTACAGGGATCTTAAGTTTTCGAAGCTGGCCAGCCAGGTTTAGGGTTCGCGCAAGGATCTTCTCGTCGAGACCGAAAGCGTTTTTATAATATTTAATTCCTTGCTTGATGCAGGTCGGTTTTCCATCGGTGATCATGAACACTTGTTTGTTGGTGTTCTTCCGTCGCCGCAAAATATCCATCGCCAGCTCAAGTCCCGCAACGGTATTGGTATGGTACGGCCCAACCTGCAGGTAAGGAAGATCTTTGATCTCGATTTGCCAGGCGTCGTCACCGAAAACAAGTATATCCAATGTGTCTTTTGGATATTTCTTCGTGATGAGTTCCGCCAATGCCATCGCCACTTTTTTCGCGGGAGTAATCCGGTCTTCTCCGTACAATATCATCGAGTGCGAAATGTCAATCATCAGCACAGTGGACGTCTGTGTTTTATATTCGCTTTCCATTACCTCGAGGTCGTCTTCAGTAAGAAGGAAATTCTCAAGTCCATGATTGATCTGCGCGTTTCGCAAGGAGTCGGTCATGGAGATTTGCTCAAGCGTGTCGCCGAACTCATAGTCGCGCTGTTCGGTTGTTTGCTCGTCGCCCTTTCCGCTGTGATGGGTGTTGTGTTCGCCCGAACGGGTTTTCTTCAGCTTGCCAAAGATTTCTTCAAGGGCTGATTGCCGGAGGTGCTGTTCACTTTTCGCGTTCAGCTTGAATTCTCCTTTGGGCCCTTCTTCGGTGATATAACCCTTATTTTTTAGATCCTGTATAAAATCGCCGATACCATACGCTGCATTCGTGAGCTTATACTGCCGGTCTACTTCTGTCAACCATTCCAATGCTTCTGCGACATTACCGGAAGTAATCAGCAGCAATTGCATGAAGGCCTTCAGTAACTTATCGAAGTCACTTTTTCCTTCATTTGGCGCGGGTGTGAATTTGCTGAAGCGATATCCGAGCATGACGAGAATCCTTACCTTCAATTAACCATTTATTTGCTAAATCTGTTTCGACCCAGCCGCTTATTTCCCTAAATATTTGGATTTGATGTAATGAAAACGGCAGATACACGTTAGTTCGTTATGTGCAGCTTTTTTATTTTTGGAGTTGAGAAAATCTTTACAATGAAAAAATTAGCGATTGTTGCTGTGGCCATGGCCATCACATTGTCTTCCTGTTCTTTTTATACTTGTCCTACTTACGCGAAAAAGACAGATAAGCCCGCGAAGGATAACAAGATTTGACTACAACATATTGTAAACCAGGAAGCCGTCTTCAATGGTGGTGATGACCTCCTGAACTTTTGCTCTTCTGATTCAACGTACCAAATACGTAGTCCCAGAACGGTGAGGATACGCCGAAGTATTCACCATCCTTATAATGATGGATGGCATGGTTGACCCACAAAACCTTGAACATATTTTTGGGTGGCTGGTATACATGCACGATGTAATGTATTGCCAGGTAATATGCATATCCAACTAAAAATCCTGGTAAGAATGCAAACGTATAGTCACCAAGCACTAACCGAAGTAATAACAGCAATAGCGTGGAGACGGTAATGCTAAGGAGTGGCGGCATTGCCAGCCTTTCCTTGTCTTTGGGATATTCATGGTGAACACCATGGACTGTGTACTGGAATTTCTCGCGCAATTTTGTGAATGTGCCCATGTGAAAAATGTACCTGTGCGTGAGATATTCAACGAGCGTAAAGGTGAATGCGCCGATCACAAACAGCGTTACGGTAGTAGCAGTGCTAAGACTGGTATTTGTAATACTCCAGTAAAGCAACGCTGCAGAATAGATCATGAAAATCGTAAGTGGAACGGCAATGTGCGTCCGTGAAAGTTTCTCTAATATCGGATTGGCGAAAAGTTTCTTTGTACCCTTATGCTTTGGAAATACGTCGGCCATAGCTAAACATCGTTGATACGGAATCTCTCTAAAATTTCGTTCCAGCGACCTTAAAACGGCCCTGTCAGATGTTGAGGTGCTCTTTCCGTGCGGTTTTTTCCATCACTTGCTGATAGTGCGCTTCATACAGCGGCAGGATCATCGAAATGTCGAACTCCTTGGCCCGTTTCAACGCATTCGCTTTGAAACGTGGAAGCTGGTCTTTATCAAGTACATACAATGCTTTTTTGGTCATGTCCTCTACATCGCCAACCGGGCTCAGGAAACCTGTTTCTCCCTGCACATTCAGCTCTGGTAAACCGCCGGTGTCACTTGATATTACAGGAACTTCGCAAGCCATAGCCTCCAGCGCAGCTAACCCGAAGCTTTCTTTTTCGGAAGGCATCAGAAACAGGTCGGCAACGGAAAGCACTTCCTCAACAGCTTCAAGCTTTCCAAGAAACCGCACATCATCGCAAATGCCTGTCTGGCGGCACATGGTTTCAGCTTTGGCTCTTTCCGGCCCATCTCCAATCATTAACAGCTTTGCAGGGATTTCTTTTCGGATGTTTTCAAAAATCCGGACGACATCACCAACACGTTTTACTTTTCTGAAATTCGATGTATGTACGATCAAAGATTCACCATTAGGACAAATAGCTCTTTTGAAGTGGTCTTTCTTCTGTTTCTTAAACTTTTCCAGATCAATGAAATTTGGGATTACTTCGATCTGGTTGGTTATCTTAAATGAGGCATAAGTTTCCCGCTTTAAATCTTCCGATACCGCCGTAACACCGTCTGATTGGTTGATACTAAAAGTGACTACGGGCTCGTAAGACGCATCTTTCCCGACAAGGGTAATATCAGTACCGTGCAATGTTGTTACCACGGGAATTGTAATGCCCTGTGATCTGAGGATCTGCTTCGCCATGTAAGCAGCTGAGGCATGCGGGATGGCATAATGCACATGAAGCAGGTCGAGCTTTTCATTTTGTACTACGCTTACCATCGTACTGGCCAATGCCAGCTCATAAGGCGCGTACTCAAATAGCGGATATGAATTCAGGTTTACCTCGTGATAAAAAAGATTTTCATTTAAGAAATCCAGGCGCGTCGGCTGGGAGTAGGTGATGAAATGCACTTTATGGCCCTCTTTCGCCAGGGCTTTTCCAAGTTCGGTCGCTACCACACCGCTACCACCAAATGTGGGATAACAGACAATACCAATTTTAATTTGATCCACGGGGTTAATGTTTACTAGCTATTGTCGAAAAACAAATCTAATTATTGTTAGCTGCCGTGTTTTCTGCTGAAAGTGATCCCGGTTCTGAAAAAATACGGGGTTTTCCGCGTCGGCAATAATCCAATATAGATTCGTAGATGACGTCTTGTATGCGAGAACGGATATTGGCGGTCAAAAGTTTATTATTGGTCATATCCGGATGCACGCGGTTCGATAAAAAAATGTAAACCAGATTGAATTTCGGATCAATCCACATACAAGTGCCTGTAAATCCGGTGTGTCCAAAAGTTTCTTGCGAGGCAAAAACGGACGTGACGCCGGTGGTTTCGCTCGGGGTTGGACGGTCCCAGCCAAGGCCGCGTTTACTCGATTCAAATGTTTTTTTAGTAAACAACTTGACGGTTTCGGGCCGGTAGTATTGATAACCCCCGTAATAGCCATCCTGCAAAAGCATCTGCGCAAGCTTGCCAAGGTCGTTCGCATTGCTGAATAATCCGGCGTGTCCGGCAATTCCGCCGTGCATGGCAGCTCCCTGATCATGTACCGTTCCGATCAATAATGACCTTCGAAACAGCCTGTCATTTTCGGTTGGCGCGATCCGCCCGACCGGAAAACGCATCAATGGCACATAACCGGTTGTGTACGCGCCCAGTGGCTCATACAGATTCTGCATCAGAAACTCATTCATCCGTTGATTCAACAATGTTTCGGAAAGATGATGCATGATGTAAAATCCCATGTCACTGTACTTGTAATCGTAGGGCGTTCGAAGCGGTTTTTCACGGAGCTTTGACTTGATCGTCCACGACCAGAGGCTGTCCGGCATTGATGCGCTTGCAAATAACCTGTCGGATACCACGAGCGGATATTGCAGCGAAGGTGTTCGGGAATAGAAAGCCGGCAGAAAAGTGGTGTCCTTAACTGTTTGCGCCCAGAACGGTAGGTATGGCCACAAACCGGCCTGGTGGGTAAGAATATCTTTTAACGTCGCATCTTTTTTGTTTGAATCACGAAGCTCAGGAAGATAGTAGGATGCCTTTCGATTAAGATCTAACATCCCACGGTCGTACAGGAACATGACGGCCTGAAGCGTTGCCGACACTTTAGTTACTGACGCGAGATCGTAGATTGTACTGTCTGTTACCGGCGTTACATTTTCGTAAGTGTAATGCCCGTACGATTTTTCGAAGATCACTTTACCTTCTTTTGCAACGAAAACGTGGCAGCCGGGTGTTCCACCCATCTCGATTGCTTCCAGTGCAATGGCGTCAACTCTGCGCTGTAGCATTTCACCGTTGATGCCGGCATCTTCCGGAAAACTGTATTGTAATCGCGAAAGTGATTTTGTTTGTAAAGAAGAAGGATGATTTGTTATACGAACGAGGTTGATCGGCGACACGCCAGACATACCAATTGCCCCGAAGATCGCTTGCGGAAGAAGTTTCTGGGTTTGTAAGTCCTCGATGTAAGCGGTGACGATCGTTGGGAAAATTTGCGCATAATCATCCAGATGAAAACTTCCCATGTCGGCGATGATGACGTCTTTGTTGAAACCAGTCTGCTGAAAGATTAGTGATAATGAATCAAGTAACATCCTGGTTGTTCTATCGGTAATGCCGACGATGATCACATCATTTTGCGTGAAAGCATGTCGGATCGCAGAAGCCTGCTCCCCGGATTTTACCAGGAAATGCTTAGCGGGAACATACTTGGAAATGGTTTGCTGAAAATTGTTTCCACGGGATGAGTCTCCCAGGAAAATTGAAGCAAAGTTTTTGTTCTCTAATGTAACCAGCGGTAATACATTGCGGTCATTGCGGAGTACTGTTATCGATGACTGATATGTTTCTCGCTGAAAAATTTGTGCTTGCGGTGACGCTAGTTTCGTCATCAGTCCCTGCTCATCGTTGGCGATTTTCCGATTAAGTCCCGCATCATATTTGGCGCTTAGCACTCTTTTCACGGAGGCATCGAGCTGTGGTTTGTATCCACTATTTTTTTTCAGGAAGCGCTTGATTCGCCGAATAGCTGCATTAGGATTTTCAGAGCTGATCAACAGATCATTGCCGGCAATAAACGCGTAAAGCTCCGCATCGCCATTCCTGAGCTTTTTGTTTTCCGTCTCGGTGAGCCTTAGATCAACAATTACCAGCCCGTTATACTGCATTTTTCTTCTCAGCCAGTCCGCCGCATAGAACGATGCAAGCGTGCTTCCCGACAACGGATTTTTTTTAACGATGCTTTTTTTCTGAATGAATACAGGAAGATTTTTTGCCGCTGGCATCACGGCATTTAATCCGTGCCTAAACATATTTCTGAAAACAAAAGTGTTAGCCGTATCCACGAAAGTCTGAACTTGCAGGATCTGCTTTTCGATGTCTGTGATGGTGACGCCATCGATCTCGAAATATTTTCCACACGCCAGAATTCCTTCCGAGCTCATTCCCTGCATGAATGCCCACGCGCGTTGCAAGACCAAATGTTTGTTATCGCTGAACCGGTTAATTGAAAGATGTTTTTGATTTGAATTCGCCGGAATAAGGGACAACCCCAAATTCATGTGTACGCCGAGTGATCGCAACTCGAAACCAATTCTTCGACCAAGATTGTATACAAGTGAATCCGACTGAAATGCTCCTTGTGCAAGTGTAGGTGGGTATATCAGTGTGCTGTCAAGCTGAGAAAGGCCATTGGCCGCATCTGTTGCGACCAGTAGTGGTATCTGCGCCTGGCTTTGCAGACGATTTGTGAATGAAAGCTGACGGCGTGGTTCGCCGGTTGTGAAAACGATCCCTCCGATGCGGTTACTTTTTACGTGATCTTCTACATCGTCGAGCTTCGACTCCCCCAGGTGTGACGAAACGGGTGTCATCAAAAGCTGTGCAATTTTCTGGTCGGCATCCAGGTTTTGAAATACACTGTCGACCCATGCTTGTTTGCGAGATTGGCCACCCGCAAATCCAACCGTTAATAACATCACGGCAAAAAATGTACTAATCTGCCTGAGCCACCAACGGTGAATGTTCAACGCCTGGTTTATCCTTTTTTGCAACATCTCAGCTTGTAAATATCAACCCGTTTGTAGAAAGAACAATTTTATATCTAGATTATTTTAGGCGGTGGTTGCCTCTCGAATCAAATGTTTAATTTGCATCCGCTGCTTTATAGCCGATTAAATTCATGCCCGATATTATTCAACTGCTTCCCGACTCAATTGCAAACCAGATTGCAGCAGGCGAAGTGGTACAGCGACCAGCATCTGCAGTAAAAGAGCTGATAGAAAATGCGATTGATGCAGGGGGCAAAGCAATCAGACTTATTGTGAAGGAAGCCGGAAAAACGTTGATTCAGGTGATTGACGACGGCGGCGGTATGTCGGAGACGGATGCACGCATGAGCCTTGAACGACATGCTACGTCGAAAATAAGGAAAGCGGAAGATCTTTATACGATCCACACAATGGGGTTTCGCGGCGAAGCGCTGGCATCCATCGCGGCGGTGTCTCAAATGGAAATGCGCACGCGTCTTGCAGATCAGGAGCTTGGAACTTGTCTGGTGGTAGAAGGTTCTGAAGTGAAGAAACAGGAACCGATTGCGTGTGATAAAGGAACGAGCATCAGTGTAAAAAATCTCTTTTATAACATTCCCGCTCGACGGAATTTTCTGAAATCAAATCCTGTAGAGCTTCGGCATATCATCGAAGAATTCCAACGCCTTGCCCTCGCACATGCAGACATTTCGTTTTCATTTGTACAGGGCGATGAGCTTATCTACGATCTGCCGGCTGGTAAAGTAAGTCAACGGATCGTTAATTTATTTGGCAAGAATTATCAGGCACAACTTGCCGCTTGCCAGGAAGAAACGAGTCTTGTGAAAGTGACTGGTTATATCGGGAAACCCGACTTTGCAAGAAAGACACGCGGCGAACAGTTTCTTTTTGTTAACAAACGATTCATCCGAAGCAACTATCTGCATCATGCGATCATGAGCGCCTTTGAAGGATTGCTTCCGGAGAATAGTTTTCCTTTTTATGTGATCTTTATGGAGATCGATCCCAAGCACATCGACGTCAATGTCCATCCGACGAAAACTGAAATTAAGTTTGACGACGAACGCGCGGTATACGCCGTTGTGCGTTCTGCCATTCGCCAGGCGTTGGGTGCGCATAACCTCATGCCGGGTTTGGACTTTCAAGCAGATGTGAACCTGATCAGCAAGCTATCACAATCTGTGAACACCAATAATAATAATGAAGTGTACTTCGAAGAACGGTTCTCATCGTCTTTGCACCGCTCGAATGCTGATAACTGGGAAAAACTTTTCGAAGGTAATTTGAATAGTCGTTTGATGGCGACCCCGCAGCAAACACCCGAGGTGAAGACGTTGCGTTTTGAAAGTGCGGTCAATAACACTGAACAGGATTCAATGGCGGAGGACAACAGCGTGCTCTTCCAACTCCATCTGCGTTACATTGTGAAACAGGTTCGTTCCGGCATGATGATTTTAGATCAACAGGCGGCGCACGAAAGAATACTGTTTGAAAAATACCTCAATCAGCTCAAAAATAAATCCGGCGAAAGCCAGCAAAGTTTGTTTCCGCAAACCGTCACACTCAGCGCAGCAGATTTTGCAATGGTGATGGAAATGGAGCAGGAGATCTCCGGGTTGGGATTTCGATTCGAAGTTTTCGGTAAAAATACATTGGCCATTAACGGCATTCCATCGGGACTTCCTTCAGGTCGTGAGAAAGATTTATTCGAGGGATTGATTGAACAGTTTAAAGTGAATCAATCAGAGTTTTCACTACCGTTACAGGAGAACCTGGCGCGATCGCTCGCGAAACGGGCAGGTATCAAAAACGGACAACGGCTGGTGAAGGAGGAAATGTTATCCATTATTAATGGCCTTTTCGCATGTAAAACACCGAATTACAATCCGGATGGCAGTTCAACATTTTTTATTTTTGAGTTAAGTAAACTTGAAAGCTATTTTAGCCGTCAATAAACAGACATCTATTATATTGATCCAACATGCTGAGACTAACCCCGGTTGTTAAAAATCTGATTATCATCAATG
>DASPJN010000091.1:0-2452 GCA_035628595.1 Chryseosolibacter sp. | reverse complement strand
ACGCCAACATCGGGAGTGGTTGTTTCAACACCTTGTGTAAATGTTTCCGCTGATTGATCGGAGTTTACGGTAACGGAAGCAGTTTCGATAGCGACTTGTTGAACTGGTTCTTTTGTAACAAGCGGTGGCGTGTCTGCCTTTTTTTTGCTCTTCGGCTTAGAAGGAGGTGCCGATCGTTTCTCTGGTACCCTTGGTTCAATTACCACCTCGCGATCCAATACGAGAACGTGATCCTTTTTGAAGATAGGTTCGACTGATACGTTTCGCCTTTCGTTCGGTATTAAGAATAAAAAAGCAGCGAGCGAGACGCTAATAAACATGGCGAGCAGGACCTTATCATCATAACTCCGACGTAATACATAGGCGCCATACTCTTTGTTTCTGTTTTCAAAAACGAGATCGTCCCAATTGCGGTAATCAGCATTTGTTTCCATAAACATTGGATTAGGTTATGTAACAGAGATGCCGTACTTACTGAAATTCCACAAGCCGGTGCGAGGAAAATTTTCGAAGACAACCAAACGGGACTTACATGATCCGTCTGCTTTTGGAAAGATTAAAGATCGATTCAAGCGACTCGCACAGTGTATTGAAATTATTCGGCTTGATCAGGAAGTCGTGCGCGCCAAGTTTGTAATACTCCTGGATCTCATTTGTATCTGATGTTGTAGAGTACATTATCACCGGAATGGTGCGAAGCGTCGGACTTTTCTTTAATTCGATGAGTACTCTTTTGCCGTTCACCAGCGGCATATTGATATCCAGAAAAATATAGTCGGGCAGTACACGCGTGTTTTGTAAGTAAGCCAGGGCTTCGCGTCCGTCTTTGGCGATGATTGTCTTTATTTCATCGTCGACATATTGGAGTGCTTCGCTAAAAGTCTCGCAATCTTCCGCATCATCATCCGCATAAAAGACTGTCATATACTTTTTGGTAAGGTTTAGAAAATAGGTTTAGCCTGTGATCCAATAACGAAAAAGCAAGCGTATACCTGATCCATAAATAACCTTGCCATTGATTCCCAGACGCCCGCCGCGTGCACCATCCTATTGGCGGAAGTGAAATTTCTTCGACACAATTATGTCCACTGACCCGATGGCACAATCTTTTTTTTATAAGGGCAGTTTGTGAAGTTGATTTTGGGGAACGTAGAAATGAAAGACGCAAGGAAAGACTTCCGGGTAATGAGAATTCAAGGAGATTACAATTTTACAAGAGATGATGGCGAGATCTTAAAGGCATTGCTCGACAGCAAGGAGAAAGGAACGATGATTGCACTCGCTGTACCTTTCATTGGTGCTGGCGTTTTCATTACCGCGGTTGACGATCTTTTCCTGAACGATGGGGAAACCTATATACAAATAAAAAACTTCGACGTTACCGGCCGTATAATCGAAAGGACACGAATTCCGCTGAAGGAAATCATAGGTGCCTGCCCGTTAAACTCGCAGTGGGCAAACCCCTATCTGAAAAATATCACAAATGATTCTGCGACGATAACCAGCCCTTCTGAAGAGTAGCACCTTATAATTCAAGACGCATCACATAGTCATTCATCCAATAAGGTCCGATGGCCACATCTTCTTCGTACGCCACGCGAAACCCCAACAGCTCGTAAAATTTTTTCGCATTGTTATATCTGTTGACATTCAGTTCCAATGTCGTCCCGCCCAACAATCTAACGCGGGCGATCACTTCTTCTACGAGTGCCTTACCATAACCTTTGCCTTGCGTTTGTGGTAAGACATACAGTTTGTGAAGCTTGAATACTGATGGTTGATTGGGTCGGATTCCGTACGAAGCAAACCCAACTACGTCATTGTCATATAGCAGCAAAAACTTTTGCTCACCTGTAGTCATAACATTTTGCAATCCGTCGGTTGAGTAGATATAATCTATCATGTAACGTATCTGCTCATCGGAAATAATCGGTGAATAGGTTGGCCACCAGGTTTTTTCTGTTATCTCCTGAATAATACCGATATCTGCAATACTGGCGTCTCTGATATAAAACATGCGCCAAATTTAGAATTTAAGCGGATTTTTTAGGCAGTTTCAATTCAACCTTTATATTTGCACTTCTTTTCAAAACGTGAAAAGCTGAACAGGTCGAAACCCTTCAGTGAGGCGATCTCTGAGCAGATTTGAAATATGGCAGCCGAAAGTCTGCATTTCAATAACAAGTATTTAAGCGGAGCACGCTTCTAAAAAATTAGGAGAGGTGGGTGAGAGGCTTAAACCAGCAGTTTGCTAAACTGTCGTACGCCTTAAAACGTACCGGGGGTTCGAATCCCCCCCTCTCCGCTTGCAGGTCCGATAGCTCAACTGGATAGAGCAACAGCCTTCTAAGCTGTAGGTTCGGGGTTCGAGTCCCTGTCGGATCACAAAAAAAGATTTGAGCTAAATTCAGAGGATTCGGAATTTTATCTCATATTCGCGACTCATTTGAGC
>DASPJN010000090.1:0-20478 GCA_035628595.1 Chryseosolibacter sp. | reverse complement strand
TCGGCAGCCAGCGTCACTTCTTCATTCTCGATGTAGTATTTTTTGCCTGTTTTTTTGGAATCCGCAACCTTTGTCTGACTCATTATCGCTTCCTTCGATTTTATGACAGTCTTCGGTGTGATGCCGTGCTCCAGGTTGTAGTCCTGTTGTACCTTTCGACGACGGTCAGTTTCATCAATTGCCAGACGCATTGAATCAGTAATTGTATCTGCGTACATGATCACGCGTCCGTTAACGTTGCGTGCTGCGCGACCTATCGTCTGCACCAATGACCGTTGGTTACGCAAAAAGCCTTCTTTGTCTGCGTCGAGAATTGCAACAAGGGAAACTTCAGGTAGATCAAGGCCTTCTCTTAAAAGGTTAACACCTACAAGAACGTCATACAAACCAAGACGAAGCTGTCGTAATATCTCTACACGCTCCAGGGTATCGACTTCGGAATGGATGTATCGGCACTTGATGCCAGCACGTTCCATAAACTTTGTTAGTTCTTCCGCCATGCGCTTTGTGAGCGTGGTAACGAGTACCCTTTCTTTTTTCTTTACGCGCTCGTCAATTTCTTCAAACAGGTCGTCGATCTGATTCTTACTTGGGCGTACATCAATTTGAGGATCAAGCAGACCGGTGGGTCGTATGAGCTGCTCGACTACCACGCCTTCTGACTTTCGAAGCTCATATTCTGCAGGTGTTGCACTAACGTAAACAACCTGATTCACCATCGCTTCAAATTCATTGAACGTAAGCGGTCTGTTATCAAGGGCTGATGGGAGCCGGAAGCCGAAATCTACCAGATTTATTTTTCGAGCTCTATCGCCGCCCCACATGGCACGCACTTGTGGAATCGTTACGTGGCTCTCATCGATGATCAATAGATAGTCATCAGGAAAATAGTCGAGCAAACAAAACGGCCGGGCTCCAGGACGTCTTCTATCGAAGTACCGTGAATAGTTTTCAATTCCAGAGCAATAACCAAGTTCGCGCATCATCTCGAGATCGAATTCAGTTCGTTCCTTGAGTCGTTTTGCTTCAAGGTGACGAAACTCAGACTCAAACATCGTCAACTGGGTGACGAGATCATTTTGAATTTCTTTCATCGCGGTATGGAGTCCTTCTTTTCCCGTCACGAAAAGGTTTGCTGGAAAGATCGTCACAACTTTCTCATCTGAAATTTTCTTTCCCGATTGCGGGTCGATCCGCTGAATGGCTTCAATCTCATCACCCCAGAAGTAGACACGGATTGCGTAATCGGCGTAAGCCAGAAAAACGTCGACTGTATCACCTTTCACACGAAAGTTTCCTCGTTTAAACTCGGCTTCTGTTCTGCTATACAGGATGTCTACCAATGCAAACAGCAATCTATTTCGAGCGATAACCTCTCCAACTTTCAGCTTGATCACGTTTTTGCCAAATTCATCCGGATTACCAATACCATAAATACACGATACCGATGCAACGACAATAACGTCACGTCTTCCGGTTAGTAGAGAGGATGTGGCGCTCAGTCTGAGTTTTTCAATCTCTTCGTTGATCGAAAGATCTTTTTCTATGTAAAGATTTGAACTTGGAATGTAGGCCTCGGGTTGATAGTAATCGTAGTAGGATATGAAGTACTCTATCGCATTCTCCGGAAAAAAATTTTTGAATTCGCCGTAAAGCTGAGCGGCAAGCGTCTTGTTATGACTAAGCACCAATGTCGGCCGGTTGGCTTTCGCAACAACGTTCGCCATCGTGAACGTCTTTCCGGAACCCGTTACTCCCAAAAGGGTTTGATGCGCTTCGCCTTCATCGAGACCTTTAAGTAATTGTTTGATTGCACCCGGTTGATCGCCGGTTGGTTCATATTCGCTGACTAACTTAAAATCCATTTGTTACGATGTGTTAATTACCGATACAAATCAGTAATACAATACTGACAACAGTATGTCACCAGGAATAGTTGAACGGAAATTAAGACTTTTTTATTAAAGGATCTGACGGCATCGGGAATCAATTGTTCCAGATATGCCAGCTCTTCTCAGCCTGGACATGCAGCATCTCCAAACCGTTTTTAATCTTCGCGCCACGCATTTCTGCTTTCTGCAAGAACATCGTTCTGGCGGGGTTGTAGATAAGATCGTAAACGTAATGTTCTTCGCCGATTTGTTCGTAATCGATTGGCGGCATGGAATTGGTATTTGGATGCATACCAAGTGGCGTTGTGTTGATGATCACATTTGCAGCAGCAATAGTTCCTTTTTCTTTTTTCAGGGTGTCGTACGTGTAGCTGCCTTTGGCGCCTTCACGGGAAACCACCTGAAAATCAATCTTAAGTTTTGTGAGCGCCTGTTGCACAGCTTTAGATGACCCACCTGAGCCAAGTATCAGCGCCGTCATCTTTGAATCTTTGGGAAGCCACTTTTCAATTGTCTCAAAGAATGCTTCTGAGTCTGTATTGAAGCCTTTGCGCTTACCGTCTTCGTTGAATTTGATCACGTTAACAGCGCCAATCTTTTTCGCAACCGGATCCACTTCATCCAGAAACTGAATTACCTGTTCTTTGTAAGGAAGCGTAACGTTAAGGCCTGTAAGTCCTTTTGTTTCCTTGATCAGTTGCTCAATGTCTTTGATATTGTTCAGTGGAAATAATTCGTAGTGATGGTCGCGAAGACCTTCGCGGAAAAATTTTTCGTCAAAGTAATTTTTAGAGAACGAGTGGCTTACAGTTTGTCCTATCAAGCCGAATACTTTTTCCATGTCAGATTTTTGTTTTAAGTCCTGCAGCGATTTTTTCAATTAAAACCACTAAAAATACACCAAGCGCCACCATCAGAATAGCCTGAAAAACCTGAGGATCTTTTCCAGTTAAGTTCATGTAATGCCATGGCAATACACTTTTGTCGAACGCAGGTATACGGTCACCTTTTCCATTAGTTGTATACTCAAAAACGACTCGCCATGGCCAAAGCTTATTAAGTGCACCAAGCATCAGACCGGCGAGCAAAGCTACTGTTGTGTTATAATAATCAGCAAGCATCCGGTAAATAAATCTTGAGCCCATCCAGAGTCCCAGTAATCCACCGAAGAAAAAAATACTGATTACAACCGCATTTAAGTCGCTAAAGCTAAGCACTATTAATTCATATTTCCCAATAATAAGCAGTATAAATGCGCTTGAAAGACCTGGGAAAAGCAGGACAAAACCTGCAGCGATTCCAGCAATAAAAACAATGAGATAGTTAGCGGGCGTTGAGAATGGCGGTAAAATCGTGAGACCATAATTGATCACAAAGCCTGCTACGAAACCGAAAAATATTTCTATTCGCCATTTTTTTATTTTTCGAAAAACCAGGATTCCGGAAATGAGAATGACGCCAAAAAAGAACGAAGAAACAGGAATGAAGTAGCTGACAACAAAGTATGATGTGATCTTTGCAAGTGCGATCAGACCGGTAACAATCCCGAGCAGTATCGACATCAAAAACCCACCGTTGATGCGGTGCCACATTTGCGAGAATTCGCCTGCACCAATGAGTTTAACAGCGTGTCTGTCAAATGAACGTAACGAATGGACAAACTCGTTGTAAATTCCCAGGATCATCGCCATGGTACTTCCCGAAACGCCACTGACTACTTCCGTAGCCCCCATACATAAGCCTTTGGCAAAGATCCAGATATAATCAACTGGGCCTCTCAAAGCTAAATATTACTCGACCTCGAAGGGAGGAGCGTTGTTTGTTTTCTTCTTCTCAATTCCCAGAAAATGTAGAAAAGTATCGCCGCGTAAACCTAGCCGGATTGTTTCCAACGGAATGACTTCTTCCGGCGCAATATTGCCCAGGTTCACGTTTGCTCCGAGGAGCTTGATAAACCAAACCTGCTGTGCTTTCTGCGGAGCCTCCCAGATAATCTTTTCGAACGGGATCTTGGTTAGAATTTCCTGCACTAAGCCAGAACGAACTTCACCAGTTGAGCGGAAAAGCCCAACGTTCCCACCTTCTCTTGCTTCGCCGATTACCTTCCATGCGCCCGCGTCAAGTTCCTTTTGCATAAGTTCAATCCACATATAAGGTGGAATAATCTTATCAGCATCTTTCGATCCTACTTCTGATAGCACTGTGACTTGTTCAGAAAGCTTTGCGATGTAATCGCATTTCTTATCGTGATCAAGATCGATTGATCCATCTGACACTTCCGCAAACGACATGTCGTACTTATCGAGCAGTCGGCGATAGTCATCAAACTGGTCGCGGATTACAAATGCTTCGAACAACGTGCCGCCGAAATAAACGGGAACGCCTGCATCCTTAAAGACTTTTAATTTCTCCTTGAGTTTCGGCGTGACAAACGAAGTCGCCCACCCGAGCTTTACAATGTCAACGTGATCAGAACAGGTATTTACAAAGTCTTCAGCCTGGCGGATACTCAGACCTTTATCCATGGCCATGGTAAAGCCATATTGCCTGGGCTTAACAGTACGCTCAGGCAGTCTTTTAAGATCGTAATTCATTAATGGTTATCTTTTCTAAACTGCTCAATGATCTTATGCAGGGCTTTCTGTGTTTCAATTTTTGGAAAAAAATCAAACAATGCAGTATGACCATCGAAGTCCAAAAGTAAGGCATTTTCCAGATAATTAAAGGCTTCTTTAAATTTGCCTGCCTCGATGAGATAAACAGCCATGCGATAAAAGAGCTCAGCATCATCAGGAATGGTTTCAAATCCCTGCAGAATAAGATCTGTGGCCTTTGAATAATCCCCTTGCTCGTAGTAAATGAATGACCAATTCAACCAGATCTCCTTGTCGGATGGATCGAGCTTGCTCGCTTCTTCATACGCATCCAGACTTGAAATGGTGTTGCCAATTTTGAATTCGGCATGAGCAACCGATTTCCAGTACTCGGCATTTTCAGTATGAAGCTTCAGTGCCTTGTTATAAAAGTGAAGTGCCTGATGCCACTTCTCCATTTTCTCAAGACAGGCGCCAGCGCCATACCAAGCCTCGTCATATAATGAGTCCAGCTTCGATGCTTTTTGAAAATACTTCAAGCCAAGCTCATATTGCTCGAGACTTTCATACGCAGCGCCAATACAGCAGTAAACTTCCGGGCTTGGCCCTTCGAGCTCAACAGTACGCTTAAAGCTATCGAGGGCTTTTGTGTATTGCTGCAAATTCATGTAGGTGTTACCCATATTGAAGTATGCAGATGCAAACGTGTCATCGATCGTTATCGCATAATCGTACGCCTGCAAAGCTTCATTGAATTTTTCCAGCTTGTTGTAAACAATTCCGAGATTGTACCAGGCTGCTGCGGAATAAGGATCCTCGTCAATAAACTTCTGATAATAATCAACGCTGCTTTCAAGCTGGCCTGTTATATCGAGGCAGTAGGCAAGCTCGTATAATGCACCGTCGTGATTGATATTTAGCTGAACTGCATTTTTGTATGCCTCAACTGCACCGGCATAATCTTCCATGCTTTGGCGCGCCAGACCAATATTATAATACACTTCATCTTTATCATCGGCGAATAGCAATGCCTGCTCGTAATTGTAAATAGCTTCTGCAAAATTTCCCTGAAGAGACAATACGGAGCCCTTCGTAAGAAAAATTTCGGCGTCGTTTGGCTGTAAGGCATGCGCCTGATCCAGCAGTTCAAGCGCCTGCGAATACTCCTCAAGGTTTGTGAGCACCTGCGCTTTTACTGTGATGAGTTCAGTTGAAAAAGGATACTGACTGATCGCCTGATTTACGGCCTGCAAAGCACGATTATACTTACCACGAAACATGTAGTAGTCAATAATCTCTTCGTAGGCATCTAAATCAAAAAATTCGGCTTTCTTTTTTCGAAGGTGGTCTTCAAATCGTTTGATCAACTCGTTTTCCTCTTCTCTTTTTCTGTATTCTCTCGACATTGACTGAAAGGTTTTCCTAAAATAGGTAAAATCCACCGTAAAGGTAAGGCGTATAACCTATTTTTTCGCATTAAAATTCAAATAATGCGAGCAGCACCAATCGAGTGTATTTTCTATTGTCTGGAAGTCAAAACCAAGCTTTTCCTTTATTTTATCGCTGCTATACGCGAATTTGTTGCCCTCTAATCGCGCGGTTTCCTTCGTGATGAGGGGTTCGCCGCCGAGCAGCTTCGCGCGTATTCCTTCAACAAAAGCTGCGGCAGTTAATAGTCGACGATTGAGTTTGGTTGACGGATGCTTGCAATTAAATTTAGCGGCCACCATTTGAAAAAAGCTCTCAAACGATACAGAGCCGCCATTCAAGACAAACCTTTGGCCGCGTACCGGGTTGCTCAGTAATGCTACAACAACATCCGCCACATCTCTTACGTCAACATAGTTAAGCGTTCCGTCGATGTAAAATTTCTTTTGCTGCCACACATATTTAAACAGCTGAGCACTGCTTTTATTCCAATCGGCTGGCGCAAGAATAACAGAAGGATTGACGATGACAGTATTAAGACCTTCTTCTTCTCCTCTGAAAACTTCAAGCTCGCTTAGATATTTCGACTCGGCATAGTTGCTGTTCAACGCGCTATCGACCCATTTATTTGTTTCATCGATAACAGTTTGTCCCTTCTGTCGACCGAGCGCAGCAACCGAACTGATATGAATAAACCGTTCGACGCTACAAGCGAGCGATGCGTTTACCAAATTGCGCGTGCCTGTAACATTGTTATCGAGAATCTCATCTCTGCGGGATGGGTTGAACGACACAATCGCCGCGGCATGAATTACTTTTGTAACGCCGCTCAAAGCTTCTTCAATGGCGACCGTGTCGAGGACATCAGCATTGCGCCACTCAAATTGTCCGGCAATGTCATTAAGTAAAGACGTGTCGCTGTTAGCGCGCTTCAACCCAATACAGGGCAAATTCTGTTCAATAAGCCGCCGAATGATAAAACTTCCGAGCAGACCATTGGCACCAGTAACAGCGATCATTACAAACTGTGATTGAGAAGCGGCAAATTAACTGCTTTTTCGAAATATTTCGTTGACGCGCTTTTGCGAAGCACATCTACCTGCTTGAGGTTATGACAATCTGTACCGAGAAAATCAATCCATTGCTTATCGATGATGTATTGCGCGAGTTTCTGAGCAGGTCTTGAATAATGTCCTGCCAGTGATGAAATATTTACCTGGAACAGTACACCCCTATTCTTGAGATCCTCAACCTTTTCGAAATTGTCGTGCAAATAAAGATAACGCTCCGGATGCGCGAGAATAAGCTTGTAACCTTTTGTTGAGGCGAGGAAAATAAACTCTTTCAGAATTAGCGGCTCGGTTACAAAATTTGTTTCAAACAGAAGAAAGCGGTTGCCAAAAGTCAGCAAGGGTTCGTCTTTCCTGATGTTATGGATAAGACTTTCATCAAGATAGTATTCTGCAGCAGCGTGTACGGTAACGTCTACACACTGCGCTGTCAAAAAATCATTCAGCTCGTCGCACCTGTCAAGGATCATTTGCGTGGTGTTGCGATAGATATCCGAAATCACATGCGGTGTGGTGATGAATTTATTATATCCCAAGGTCTTTAACGCGAGTACCACCGACAAAGCCTCTTCAAATGTTTTAACGCCGTCGTCCAACCCCGGAAGGAGATGAGAATGCATGTCTGCCACAAGGGGCCATTCTTTCGCGCTTGTCTTTCTTTTAAATAGCCAGTTAAACACTATGATCGGGAAGATGAAGATTTGGGGCTGCTTTCAACGTAATAATCGTATCCGTACGTTTTTCCTCTGCTATGAACTGCATTGAGGACGGTGGCCACATTCGAAAATTTATTCAAGTGAATAACACGCCGGAGGTTATGAAGGAATTCCTTCTTTGAGTAATTGGCGCGGAACACATACAACGAGACGTCTGCCTGCCGCATCGCCATGATACCATCCGTAACTAATCCGACGGGTGGCGTATCCATGATAATAAAATCGTAGTTTGATTTAAGCTCTTTTAAGAGCTGCGAAAATTGCCCGTTGACCAAAAGCTCTGACGGGTTCGGCGGATGCGGGCCAGCCGGAATGAAGTCGAAATTATTTAACGGCGTAGTTTGGACACATTCCTGCCAGGAATTTTTCTTAATTAACACAGTACTGATTCCTTTCGTGTTATCAGAGGATTTTGATATCAGTTGATTTGCTTTTTGTTTGCGCATATCAAGGTCGATTAAGACGACACGCTTATTCGACAATGCGAGAACAGCACCAAGATTCATTGCCAGGAATGACTTTCCTTCACCGGAAACGGTAGAGGAGATCGCGACAATTTTTTGAGGTGAGTTTGCATTGAAAAAATCAAGATTAGTGCGTAACGACCGTATCGCTTCACTAACGATTGACTTCGGATAGTCCAGGATATGAAGAACCGCTTCGGTCGGCTGTCTTGAGACAGGTATTGACCCCATTACGGAGGCACCTGACACCTTTTCAAGATCATTTATGCTTGTGATCTTATTGTTCAACAGATATAATACACCGATAAAGAAAAAGTTAAAGACAATGCTCGCGACCAGTCCAATGCCTGCAATCATGGGCCGATTCGGCGAAATCGGAGTGGATGGAAAACTTGCCGGCGAAAGTATTTTGAAATCAGGTGTTGTTCCTGCCTGAGCAATCTCGAACTGGGATTTGGATTGCATCAGGCTCAAATAAAACTCTTCGTACAACTTATAGAATCGTTGGTTTTTCGTGAATTCGGTGTTTTTGTTCGGGAAATCAGCAAACGCTTCTTCAAGTGACTTTTTCCTTTTCTCAAGTGATTGAAGGCTTGTTTCCCATTCTGTTTTCATCTGCGCGAGCCTTTCTAATATTTGATTACGAAGCAAGTTGATCTCGTTTTGCTTTTGCTTGAAAGCGAATGAAGTTTCGTTATACGATAATTTCATTCTTTCCTGCTCAAGCTGCTTTTGGAGGAGTATATCCATGTCGCGCAATAGCGACTGTGGATATGAAGTGCTTGCAGAAAGAACAGGGTCTTCTCCTTTTTGCACTGCCGCGATAAATCTGTCGGCCTCGCGCGTTTTGCGTAACAGCTCGTACCGTTGTGAGTCGAGCAGGTTCATGGCTGTTATCGTTTGCTCAAGGCTTTCGTCTATGTTGTTACTTCTGTTCTTGAGTGTAAACTCCTCAAAGTAGTTTTCATAGCTTTCCATTCGTTTTTCAATCTGCGAGAGCTCGTTAGCAAGCCACTCAATTTTTTGTTTATTCGCGAGGCTCTTTTGTTCGTTACTGTATTGCAGGTAAAGGGTATCGATCTTATTCAAAACGCTTTGTGCCTTAGACTGATTGTGATCTTTAAATGAGATGCGAATCGTTTTTGCATTAAAGTTCAAAGGCTCGACCGTCAAATTCGTGACAAGGTAATCAAGCAATACATCGCGACTGTTAATAATAAAATAATAACCCACTTCATCACCTTTGCGAAATTCGGAATTTCTAATCAGCGTCAGGTTCAAATTGCCTATGCTGAGCGGTTGTCCATAAATGCCGTAGTGACGTTGATCGGTACTGCCAACTGTCAGCTCATACTTGCTCTCGTCTACTTCCTCAAAGTAAAATGGTACATTATAGTAGGAATGTCTTTTACTACCTATAATCACACGCGCCGGCGCGCTCGAAAACATTTCGTCATACAGCACCCGGCCGATGCTGATGAAACTTACTTCGAAGTTCGACTCATCAAGTACACGATCCAGAAAAAGTTTCGATTTGATAACTTCAATCTCGCCGGCAATGATATTGTTATCGGGCTCTTCTATGACATCAGTTATGCCGAATTCCGATGCATCAGTTTTGATGTCAAGCTTTATTTCCGATGATGATTCATAAACATTCTTTGTGTATCGGATCAGGAATACTGACACAGCATTTACCAGCAAGAATATCAGAAGCATCCAGTGCCAGTTGTTTCGGATGATCAGTGCAAGCTTTCCGAAATCAATGTTTTCCTCCTGCGCTTTTATATCCTGCGGTTCCACGGTTACTGAGATCTGGTGATGATAAAAACAAGCGTTGCAAGACTGCTCAGCACCGTAATAAATGGAACTGACTCACGAATGGATTCCTGAAAAGGTTTGCGTACTGGCTCAACGTAGATAATGTCATTGGGTTCGATTATGATATTGCTTTTCTGATAGCCTTCGAACGTACTCAGATCTGCCACAAAAACCTGGTCTCCTCTTAATACCCTTATGTTGTGAGCTTTTGCGTCATTGTCAACACTTTTGGCAAGTGCGAGAACCTCGGTTAACCGGGTATTTTCATTCGGAAGAGGAATCACTTCACCCACCGGGGAGCCGAGCACAACGGCACGTTTATTCCCATAGGTTAATTTAACAAACGGCTGCTTGTAAAAGGTGCTATACTCTTTTTCTAGAAGTTGTTCCGCCTGTCTTAAAGTAAGTCCAACTGCGGCAAATTTGCTGATAAGCGGAAAATTGACCGAGCCATCGGCTTCAACCATGTACTGAAGTTGGCTCCTTTCCTCTCGCATTTCGTTTTCAGATCCTTCAAGTGGATCAACAATTGTTTCACCTGCGTTCGCATACACACGAAGTTCAAGCATATCGAATGGTTGAATCACATAGGTTGTCGTTGTTTTCCTGAAGCTTTCCGATGATGAGTAATCCTCCGGCAGCTTGAACATGATGTTCTGCTTGTAGGAAGAACAACTACTCAGGAATATGAGGAAAGAAAAGAAAATGACAAATGCTTTTCTTGTCAAGTCGATTGTGGTTAAGGTATTACCGCGAAATTAAAGAATTTCGAAGTAATTGTTGTAATGAAGGCAGCAGCTGATCCTTTTCAGAGACTATCGGATCGTCTACCTGCCAGTCAATTTTTAAGTCCGGATCATTCCAGACAATGCCGCTTTCATGTTCTTTGTTAAATACATTGGTGCACTTGTACTGAAATATACTTTCTTCCAGCGCAGCAAATCCATGCGCAAATCCTTCAGGGATCATCAACATGTTATGCAGCTTGTCATTCAACTCACAATAGTACACTTTCCCAAAGGTAGGCGAATGTTGTCGCAGGTCGACGGCCACATCAAGAACTCTTCCTTTAATAACAGTCACAAGTTTCCCCTGTGCAAATGGCGGTGTCTGAAAATGCAATCCGCGGATAACACCTTTCTTCGAAAAGGACAGATTCTCCTGCGGAAATCTGGAGGGGATATTAAGATTCTCCAAAACTTCCTGTTTGAAAAATTCGAAGAAGTATCCGCGCTCATCAGGAAAAACACGTGGAATAAACTCGATCAAACCGTGGATTCCAGTTTCCTTAATCTGCATTAAATAATGTTTTTAAGATGCCCTTTTGTACTCGTCTAAGGCAGCAAGATACTTCTTTATCACAATAGATTCATCGAATTCCGCCTCCATTTTGATCCGGCCATTTCGCCCGAATTCTGATCTCACTTCAGCAGAAAGGGAGGCCATGTCGCGCATTTTATCAGCAAGATCTTCGGCGTCTTTCAAGTTACATAGCAAACCGTTGTATCCATGCGTAACAACATTATTGCAGCCCGGAACATTCGTTGCAATGATCGGACGCGAGGAGCTCGCAGCCTCAAGCAAGGTCCTTGGCGTACCTTCGCGGTAAGAAGGAAGGACGATACAATCGGCCTGTCCTATGTAGACTCTCACATCATCCGTTGTGCCAAGATATTCAATCAACCCCTCTTGAATCCATTCTTCGATCACGTGCCGTTTAATACCACGTTTATGTTCTTCATCGATGGATCCAAGAATCTGGAAACGGGCATTTATTCCCTCGCTCTTAAGTTTCTTAATGGCTTCAATGTATTCGATGATACCTTTGTCGGTAATTAGCCTCGATATCAACAGAAAAGTGAATTTCTCATTGATAAACGCCTGCATGGGTTGAAAGCGCCCAAGATCAATTCCTGAACCTGGCACCAAGTCGGCTCGATCCTTGCCAACCAGGTTTTTATTAACAAAAAGGCTCATGTCGTCCGCATTCTGAAAAAACACTTTATTCGCAAAACGAAAACTGAGTCGATAGAGAAGAATGGCGATGAACGAGACAAAATTGTCCTTGAGAAACACCGTTCCCAGGCCGCATACGTTGTTAATGACAGGAATTCTCAGAATACTGGCAGCGATTGTGCCATAGACATTTGGCTTGATGGTATAATGAAGAATAACATCAGGCTTCACGCGACGATAGATCCACATCAGTTCAAAAATAAGCGCTGTATCCTTTACAGGGTTTGCACCGCGACTGTCCATCGTAATGTTGTGATGGATACAGCCTGCCTGGCTCAGGATTTTTGTGTAATCGTCTGGAGGTGCTATTGTATGGACTTCAAATCCTTGCGCAAGCAACTTATTTACGAAATTCAACCTGAAATTGTAGATATTCCAGGACGTGTTCAGCACAATCGCAATTTTCATTTAGCTAGGTTTTCCTATTATGACCTGCAATAAACCCACCAATCGTCGATAAGTGGTAGATTTCGTCGTTAAGTCGCTTAAATTCGAGGGTTTTAATAACAAAAGTAACGACAGAAATCCAGATTTTAGAAACCTTGTCCCATTTTAAACGTTGATACGATTCTTTTTTAATAGGTAAATGACTGAAGGAAAGAAATTAGCCGTTCTTATAGCGATAGGAAGCCCGCGAGGCTCTGAAGAAACGGAAGAACACCTGAATGAACTGGCGTTTCTTGCCGAAACGGCTGGTATCCAGACTGCGAAGCGATTTGTTCAACATTTGGCTCACCCGGAACCGCGTTTCTTTGTCGGTAAAGGCAAACTGGAGGAAATCACTGAGTTCGTCCATTCCAACAATGTAAGCAATGTCATTTTTGACGATGATCTGACGCCATCACAGCTGCGAAATCTTGAGCGGGCCTTAAACAAAAAAGAGCAGGAAAAAGAGGAAGACAAAGTTCGGATCTATGATCGCAGTCTTCTCATCCTTGATATCTTCCTGTTCAGAGCACAGACTGCTCAGGCGCGCACTCAGGTAGAACTAGCCCGTAACCAATACCTGTTACCAAGGTTGACACGCATGTGGACTCACCTGGAACGTCAGCGCGGAGGAACGGGAACACGCGGAGGAGCTGGTGAACGCGAAATCGAGACAGACCGCCGAATGATTAAACATCAGATAACGCTGTTGAAAGAGCGATTGGAAAAAATTGAAAAGCAACGCGAAACGCAGCGGAAATCGAGGACAAATATCGTGAGGGTTGCCTTGGTTGGTTACACTAACGTCGGGAAGTCGACATTGATGAATGTGTTGTCGAAATCGGAGATACTGGCGGAAAACAAACTGTTCGCCACTGTCGATTCAACCGTTCGGAAGGTTTCGCTTCAAAACATTCCTTTTTTGTTATCGGATACCGTCGGTTTTATCAGAAAACTTCCACATCACCTTATTGAGTCATTTAAATCGACGCTTGACGAGGTGCGGGAAGCTGATATTCTCATGCACGTGGTTGATGTCGCCCATCCTTTCCACGACAACCAGATTGATGTGGTTACAAAAACACTTGCTGAAATCGGCGCAGCAAATGTTCCCACAATCCTTGTGTTGAACAAAATTGATTTATTTACCTCAGAACACCCTGAGGTAAACCTGGAAGATCTGCGCGGTCATTATCGCGAAAAGGGTTTCAACAAAGTTGTATTCATTTCCGCTACCGCAAAGGAGAACCTGAACGAATTGAAGCGCGTGCTTTTTGATGAGGTGAAAATACGGCACATGGCGATATATCCGAATTATCTGCCGCATCCAGGTAATGATCAATGGGAGGAAATGGAATCAGTTGGAAGCTGATTCGGTTTTTTTATTTTTGCAGTCCAATTCCGGCCCCGTAGTTCAATGGATAGAATAGGAGTTTCCTAAACTTTTGATGCAGGTTCGATTCCTGTCGGGGCTACTACTGTTATTGCGCTGAAAATCTTTTGTTTTCGGCCCACTTAATCCGGACGGTGCATCAATTCAGCTTTCCTGAATAAAATCATAACCTCCTTAATTGATAACCAGCCAAAACCTGCCAATGCGATAATAAGAAACAATGTAGCCGCCTTCAGCAATGGAAGGAGTAGCAATAAAACGTACAATATCATGGTGACACCAACAAGTAGCACCGTGGACACAATTAGGCGATCTATAGTTTTTAGGTGGTAGATTCTTCCAGTAACTCGTTTTGCCAGATCGTTATTTAACGGCGCTACGGAATATACCTTCTTAATGGCTTCACCAAGTTCAAAATGATCTTCCTGCATTCTCATTCTTAATTAAGGATTCCTTCAATAATTTTCTTGCGCGGAACAAGTGACTTTTTACAGTATTTTCTGACATTTCAAGCATAACGCTAATATCTGCCACACTCATATCATCGAAATGAAAGAGGAGCAATGCTGACTTCTGTATTTCAGGCAGCTTATCAATGGCCATTGATAAACCGGCCAACTCTTCCCGTCTGACGATTATTTTTTCTGCATTGGACTCTTCAATCACCATTTCGTGCACCACAATGGAGAAGTCATTATCATCAGGCATAATCAGATCCTCGACAGAAATATTTTTCTTCTTCCGTAAGAAGTTGATCGAAGCGTTATACGCGATGTTACCGATCCACGTGCCCAACTTCGAACGAAATTGAAACGCCCCCATATTTTCATACACCTTCAGAAATACATCCTGACAAATATCCTCGCGGTCGGCTATCACACCTACCAATGGCGTAACAATGTGAAGGACTAACCGCTCGTATTGCCTGATAAGGCTTTCGAATGCTTTGCTGTCTCCAGAAAGCACCTGACGCACCATCTCTTTTTCTTTCGTAATACTATCCACGGGGTATGCTTACTTGGATTAGACAGATGTGTTTGAATTAAGTTGCAGAAAACCGAACATAAAAATCAAACGATTCCTGCAACTTTTAATGGCATGAGGTGTCCAATTAATCAAAAAATGATATGATGAAAAATATTTGCTGTACCGTTTTACTATCGTTAGCAACATCGATAGTCTTCGCACAAGATAAAAACATCACAACGACCGATGCACTTGAAATGGGTCGTGCCAAAATAGTACCTGATAAGGTTTACGAAATCGGGATACCCCTGCTCTTTATATTCATTGTACTCAACACACTGGTACATTATCTGAAAAACCGCGCTGAACATCAGCTCAAAATGAAGATGATTGAAAAGGGAATTTCTGAGGAATCCCTCATTAAAATCTTTCAGGAAAGTAATGCAATAACCAGGCTGCAACCTTTGAAATGGTTTATGTTTAGTCTTGCCACTGGCTTAGCACTAACTACAGTTTATGTCGTCGGGATGCTTTATCCGGATTCGTCGGGCTACATTCCCACCGCTATAATACTGCTATTCATCTCTGGCGCATTCCTGGCCTACCATCGTATTCTCTCAAAACATAACTAATTGTAGCAATGACGACAAAAAATTTACTATTCTTAGTGGCTTCGCTGCAGTTTTTGTCATGCGAGCCACAACAAAAGGCCGATAACAGTTATGATACTTCAGTGAAGAATCCGTTTTTTATCGACACGCATCCGCGAATTTTGTTTGACGAGGCGCACTACAATATCCACACCTCAACAGGGACGTATAGTCCGTTCGTTAACTTAATTACCAACGACGGTTGCATTGTCAAACCGAACAACGAACCTTTTGCAAACCATGTACTTGATGGATTTGATATTTTGGTTATCTCAAATGCAAAAGGCGGCGATCATAATTTTAAGTATAGGCCTGCATTTACGGAATCAGAAAGCAATATTGTAAGGGACTGGGTTAACAATGGTGGCTCGCTGTTGCTGATTGCTGATCATTATCCCATGGGATCGGCAGCTGAGAACCTGGCTCAGAAATTCGGCGTACACATGTTCAATGGCGAAACTGCTGATTCAGTTCATTATATTGGGGATGCAGGATTCAGGGACCAACTCGTTTTCAGCCGCGACAATAATCTGCTGATCGATAATGAAATTACAGCTGGCGTTACAGCTGTTGTGTCTGACAGAGGCCAAAGCTTAAGCATTCCGGATAGTGCAGTTGTACTATTAAAACTTTCCGAAACGTCATATCATTCGCTCCCCGATAGTGTTTGGGATATTGGAGAGACAACTTACACAAGGTTTCAAGATCCTGTACCGGCAGTTGGTAATTGCCAGGGATTGGCGTTGCGATTCGGAAAAGGAAGAGTTGTAGTTCTGGGTGAGGCGTCCATGATTACCGCGCAGAAATACGGGGATGAGCAGTTCGGCATGAACGTGCCGGGCTACGACAACCGGCAGCTTGCTTTGAATATCATACATTGGTTGGCCGCAGGCATTCCGTAAAGTGCATCTCAAAGAAACTTATTTGCACACGTAATTATCTTACATGAAAGGCGATCAAACGGCGTACTTATAAAATGTTATTTGCAGAATGTGCTAATGACATTTCGTAACGAAAAGGGTGGACTTTCGATCCACCCTTCCTTTTCTAAGATATTTTTGATCGTGCTTTATTCTTTAAATAATTTCTTATCGAGCACCTGTCCCCTGTCGGTGTGCACTTGCAATACAAATAAGCCATTTGTCAACGCAGACACGTCGAGCTCGGCTCGCTTTTCCGGTACACTGAAATTTACCTCTTTCACAAGCTGGCCGAGACGATTGTAGATCGCAACGGTTTTGATATTGGACTCAGCGACTTCAATGTTCACAGTGCCCACAGCTGGGTTCGGGAAAACGCGGAAATTTGAATTTACATTTCCTTCTTCTGCCTCTGATGTGTTTGCCAGCATTCTGCCCGCAGCGTTTGCCCCTGAGGTGTGTACTGTCACATTCGCGAATTCAGCTACGGCGGACGTTCCATTCAAATCAGAAGTGGCAGCCAGCCCGACATATATTGTGCTTCCGAGATTAATACTCGTGCTTCCAATCGATTGCCAGTTGCCATTCGTTTCCGAAATGAACGAGCTAACGGTGTTGCCGGCCCTGACAATTCTAATGAATTCAGGTGTTGTAGTCGCGTAGTAGTTTGCGCCGGTGGCCTTGCCTCCTGTGGATTTTCTGTACTCGAATCGCGCGGCAGTTCCGAGGAGCAAGGGGTTCGAAACAATTGTTGTCATGGCAAACCTGGCGTCTGGATCGAGCGTTTCACGGATCATCACGGCAGCCTTTGCTTTTGTGTTTGTATTCTGCAAAGAATTAACGTGAGCGATAATTTCACCGTCCCCCATTAGCGGTTGATAAGTGAAATAAAATGAATCTGCTCTGTCTTCAATGCCTGCGCCGGAGGCCGCGACTTCAAAAATTCCATCTTTATAGCAAAGCGTTCCGGCTTTGGTCACGGAGCCGATATCGGTGGTCGTCCAGGGTGCGGGCGCGTTTGAACAATAAACAAAATCCTGAACAACACTAACTGAACCAGATCCGGTAAACGAACCGGTGTATGCGTGGAATTGCCCTGCTTCATTTAAATCTGTAAGTACGCCATTTAGCTGGAAGTTGCTCAGTCTGTCGTTTGCATCGTCGATATTGGCTGAATTCACTTTCATGGGAATGAGTTGCGCGGGAGCTTCAAAAGCACTTAGCTCATCATTCGTAAAGTAGACAGTAAGGTCATAGGTTGCAGCGTTGTTTCCTACGTTTACGCTAAAGACTTTCGATGGCCTAGCCGTTGAGATATGAGGAAAAATATTGAAGCTTGTTCCGCCATCAATCACTGATAAGGTTACACATCCGAGATCTTCAGACGCATTTTCAATTTTGGCGATGAGGGCCTGATCAGATTCACTTATAAAATAGATCTGGTTCCCTTCGTGAACTGTGGTCGTTGCTGATTCGCCTTCTTCGGTTTCAATTCCCGCAGGTATTGCAGAGACCTTTACATTATCAATAGCAAAACTAAACTGCGTTCCGGCATTGGTGTCATTAAACCATTTCCAGCCGAGAAAGAATGCACGCCCATCAAGTTCATTGATAACGGCAGAATAAGTGCCGCTTGCAGTAACTGCCCCGAGCGGACCGCTTCCAACAAATTTCTGCATCGGAATGTAGTTAGCGCCATCGAGTGAATACACAAATTCTCCATGGTCGAAGATGACAGTGGGATCCACTGCATCGGTTTCTCCGCCAGCTTCCCAGTCAAAACTTACCGTTACAGTGTTGGCCGCAGAAGCATTGATGAGCGGCGATCGGAGTATCGTGGTGGTGGGAGAATTCTGATCGTAAAAAGGAATGTTCGTAATTCCATCACTGATGTATGCTCTGCCCTCGGCAGTTAAATCACCATTTACTTTCCAAACATTCACGCCATCCGACAATGAAATTGTCGACCATCCCGCCGGGATGCCATCAACGCTGAACGTTTGCATTTCAATTAGATCTACTGGTTCTGTTCCGGTTCTTGGAGCAAAATCGTTATCTGATATCGCGAACTCCTGTTTTTGAAATTGATTGTTATATATGAATGATAACACGATTGTTTCTCCGTCTTCTATCACAGCATCATCATAAACTGTAATTGTAAGGGTCTTCGTTTCAGATCCATCGAACATTAATGATGCAGCTGAGATCTCAAAATCGGTTCCTTTTGAAGCCGTGCTACCAGAGGTGTTTATTGAAATCGTTCCAGACGGAGCAATATCGACGCCGGTCAGAACAACGGTGTAGGTGTTGAAATCATTACAGCCATTGACTGCATTGTTTTCAGGGAGGATCTGGAGATTACTTTCGCTGAAAGTGATCGTGTTGGGTTCGCCTTCATTGTAGGCGTTGCCTATATCTACAGCATGCCAGGCATTTGTTGTTTGCTTTTCTTCGTTCGATGCAATGCCATACAAGGTTTGAGCAGCCAGAATTGATGCGGCGCGCATTTCAGCGAACTTGGCGTTTGGTGAAAGCATTGTTTCGGCCAGATATGCAATCTTCGACGCGTTCATGAAGCCCAGGCCCTCAACTGAATATTGGTTTCCGGCGTCTGATATCTGATCATCAACAGGCTGCTTGTCGAGTCCTACAGAAAAAGTTTGCCCGCTGCCTGTTACGAGCAGGTAGTACCATTTATTTAACACACCGCTGTTGGTATGCACACCACACTGGTCATTCGCCAAAGTAGGCGTACCACATTCTGGTTCGATCCAGTTTGTGCCGCCATAGCTATCGGGAGCGCCGGCAGCTTTTGGATCATCCATCCATCGCAAAGCACGCGAGCCAGCTTGCCCGGGTGGCAGACCACCGTCTCTTTCGTCGATCTGTTCACCGATGCCCCACGGGTCGTACGGCAAAGACCCATCAATTTGTGTAAGTACATAGCTTTCCACAGCTGCAGCCCAGATATCGGAAAAGCCTTCATTCATTGCGCCGGACTCTCTTTGGTAAACAAGGTCTGCTGTGAACTCGCAAATACCGTGACCAATTTCGTGAGCACAAACATCCATCGACGTAAGTGGAGCGAAGGCTCCATCAGGATGGGTTCCACCCTGGTAAGTGCCATCGCCGTATGTCATTGCGGTTCCATTCCAGAATGCATTGTCATAGGCATCGCCATAATGGACGTAGTTGGAGATTTTTGTCCCCTTATCGTCATAACTTGATCTGTTATGTATATTCTTCCAATAATTGAGAACGACTTCTGCACCCCAATGCGCATCAAGTGCAACATCATCATTGTTTGATTCGTTGGCGAGTGGGTATGGACTGGTAAGTGAGAAATTATCTTTTCTGTGTTCAGCTGTTGTCCAGTTATTATCTGCCGTTTCGGGATGAAGAAGATCACCATCGCCATCAGCAATCGGCACGGTAAGCATTGCCAGCGCTGGAATGCTAAGTGGTAGTCCGCCGATACCTTCATAAGAACGGGTTTCATTTTCAACACCCGTCGGCGTTACTCCATTCAAGACCCAGTGACCGTTCGCATCGAGCGATGTACTGAATGTTCTGGTTCCCGCGTAGCGCGTGTTACCCGATGCTGTCGCAAAAGGCAAGGGCGCAATAGTTTTCTTAACAGGAGAGATGTGGTTTTCAATATCTTCTTTGTTGTCTGATGCATGCGCATGTTTGATGATTGCATCCAGCAACAGCACCGAACCTGAATTTGCATCTACATAAATATCTGCACGTGATAGTGGCTCTGCTGCATAGACATTGAATTTGTATGCGAGCGCGAGATCAACAGCATCGGTCAGGTAATTGTCAACAAACACCAACTCACCTTTTGGAAACAATTCGTTGTAAGCCGCAATGTGCTCCTCAGTATTTCCAAGCGAAAGAACATAATCCCACGCGTACGTTGTCGCGCCTACATGGTCGAGCGCTCTTTGTAATGCCCCAGCCTCACTCAGTCCTGGAGACGATGAAATCGAAGGTGGCAGGCTGTAGTACTCCGCTGTGAATCCAAGAACAATTCCCTTTTGGGACATGGCTTTGAAAACGCCGTGCTCGACTTTTATACCATTCGTATACTGTTGAAACTTATCCACCCGAACACCA
>DASPJN010000089.1:0-36108 GCA_035628595.1 Chryseosolibacter sp. | reverse complement strand
AAATCTTCGAGTCCGCCCATGATCATGACAAGCTCAGAAATCTTTCCGGCGTTTTCCTTGATATAAAACTTCATATCCTTGTCTTTGTCACGCACAGACATCAATTCTTCGAATTCCTTTGCCGGTACAAGTGCAAATGCTTCCTTATAAAGCCCACGAGCATCCGAAGTGTTTTCCTTCATCAGAATGCGAAGACCTTTGAGCTTGCTGATCGCTTCCAGCACTTCCTTATCTTCGGGCGTATCGGCTTCCATATTTGTGAACAGACTGAACATTTTGCTCGATACGTTCACCTGCGTGAATGACTCATCATTCTGATATTTTGAAAAGAACTTTGAAATCGCATCCTGTGCCTGTACGCTTGCGGCCACTGCCACCAACATCATTACTGCAACAATCTTTTTCATACGTTAATATTTAACTTTTTTAAATGTCTTGTTAAAGGTTACTGTTCTCGGGTGTTTTTTGAATTTCTTCCCTGGCTTCGTTGAACATATTGATCTTTCGTGCCTGCTGTTCGGCTGTACCGAATGATTTCGAGATCATCATCAATGCTTTCTTGGTTTCTTCGAATGCGAGCCGCGGGTCGTCATAGGTATCTACGATTTCCTGTGGTGTCGATTTCCGGATCTCATTTTTTACAATGAAGAATGCAACGATTAGTACCGCAATACCTGCTGCGATCCGCATGCTGTTCCTGACAAGCGATACCACGATGCCGCGTTTCGGCTGAACTTTTGAAACTACCTTTGCCTCGAATGCGTCGTCAGCAAGTGATTTTTTTTTACTCACTTCAAAATAGTTAAATAAAGCAGCGGTCTCTCTAAGATGTTCCGGATAAGCGCCGCTTCTGAAGTACTCGCGCAATGCCTGTTCCTCTTCGAGAGATGTTTCGCATTCCCAGTACTTCGCCAGCAGTTGCTCGATTTTTTTAGAGTCCATAAGCATTCGTCTTTAACAG
The DNA here is from genome assembly GCA_035628595.1 of Chryseosolibacter sp. Lineage (GTDB taxonomy): Bacteria > Bacteroidota > Bacteroidia > Cytophagales > Cyclobacteriaceae > Chryseosolibacter. The sequence continues at coordinate 35,147 of DASPJN010000089.1, read as the reverse complement.
TTGTTCGCGCACAGCAGTTCGAGCCCTGAAAAGGTTTACTTTTACCTGGTTCAGATCGATCTCGAGAATCTCCGAAATTTCGTTATAGCTATAGCCCTCCACGTCGCGGAGATGTATAACCTGACGTTGTTTTTCGGGTAACAGAGAAATCAGGTTCGTAATTCGTTGCATATTCTCATGCATTTCAGTTGCCTCATGAGGCGTTAAAGCCTGATGATGTACATCGAACGACTCTTCAATTGGCTGGGTCTGCTTGCGTGTAAGCGTTCTGATACGGTCCAGGGATAAATTCCGGGTGATGCGCATACACCAGGCCTCCCAGTTCTGTACCTCGCTCATCTGCTCGCGTCCATTCCAAACCCTGATAAAAACTTCCTGCACCACATCCTTTGCTTCTTCCTCATCGCCCAGGAATCGAAGCGCAAACCGAAAGAGTTTATTTTTCGAAGGCAGTACGCGGGTCTGAAAAGATTCGATATTCATCCTTTGAAATTCAATAACAAGACGCCTCCCTAAACAAGATGTTACAGGAGAACTAAAAATTTTACGAAAATACCGTTTAAAAGGGAGAAATTACTCTGAATCAGTCTGTTACTTTATCCGACGTGCTTTTGCTTCGCGGAAAAGAGTCTTTTTTGCATTGTCAGCAGAGATGGAAGAATAGTTACCATTGCCGGTTGCTGCAAGCGTGCGAAGTGATTCTGCCGCCGCCTTCCCAAAGTTGAAAACACTGAGCGAAATATCCTTCTTCTGGAAACCTTTCACGAGTTTGGTTAACGAGCTTGTAACTGGAAACTCTCCATCCGTTGCCAGAATCACCCGGTTATTGCCGCCCCGGATATAACGTTCATCCGCTACTTTAAAAGCGAGCTTCAGTCCCGGGGCGATCATTGTCTTTCCTTCAGAGGACAATTCGCTGATGGCCTTCTCAATGAGATCTTTATTTTTGAAAGACGTGGCTTCCAAAACAACGCGAGCGCTACCGGCAACTGCCACAATCGAAAGCTGATCATCTTCGCGCATTACCGGTAGCATGTCCATTAACGTTGTCTTTAGCAACGGAAGCTTCTCCGGCGAATTCATCGACGCCGAAACGTCAATCAATAAAACAAGGTTGTTAAGAGCAAATCCGTCCATTGACGAATAATCAATCTCTTCGCCTACATAAATGGTATCATGCCGTTCGATATAAACCGTATCGCGAATAACTGCGGGTGACGTTGAAGGTTCTTTTTTGTCTTTGTATTTTGTTGTTTGCACTGCAACTGATGAAGGCATCAAAGGCGTCTTTTTTTCGTCAGGATATTTAATAAAAAACAATTCTGTTTGCTTCACCGCCTGAAGCAGCGGAACATCTTTCGACAACTCAGCGAAACTATTGTAGTCGTCAACGATGTCATTGTAACGATCGACGAAGTCATTATATGGGTGCCGGTAACCATGCCGGATCCCGGATTTTACTTTTTTTAACTGTTCACTGTATCGTCGCGATGCAGCGGCGAGGTCTTCGTATGGCGTGTAGGGGCAATTGCCGTTGTTGCGGCCATACTTTGGAATGTCTTTCATGTTCTGAAATTCATTCGCGATAACCTGTCTCACGGCGGTGTCGATCAAAGCCGTGCTGATTTCAACCAGCGTATCGCCTTTATAATATCTGCGCGCGTCCTTCAAGGACTTATAATCAAGTACGAGAAGCTCGTGAAGGTCCATGCCGGAAATAAACCACGGGTTTTCCTGATTCGTTGACGGATAAATATCAAACAAAGTCCGGACATCAGTATAAAGTAGTTCCTTGTGCTCATCCCAATGTTCAAACAAAATCTGCAGCCTTTCGAAGCTGCGATAAATGCTTTCGAGCTTATCTGCCTCATATAGTTTTCCTTTCACCTGCACGTCGATGGAAGCTCCGTGTTGATCCATTTCCGTGAGGATATTCAGAAGCGTTTGTAGTTTGCCATTCAGCACTTCTGCATCGGCGGGTCGCAGGTTTTTGCTTTTTGCAACAGCGCGATAAAAGAATGAATATGGAATATTAAACTCCGCGTAACTGAAGTGCATAGGTGCACGATTCTCATAGCTTTGCAAAGCTTTGAAATAACTGGCTGAAGAATTGAAACTAGTCATCACCATTTGCATGTACCGAACCTGCCGCGCACCTTCATTGATAAAATTGATGTACTCGGAAAGGGTTGTAAATTCTTCAGCTTTTATCGGAGCCGATGGATTGTTTGTCGGTAGCTGCCGATCAGTGATCGCCTCATACTCGTGAATGGAGACTGTCGTAGGTTTCAGCTCCGTACGAATTTCAAAAACAGGCGCGTAATTAATCATCTTAATGTTGTATTGCTGATCGCGCTCGCTGAACTGCACGAATGTATTATAATTCGATACAAGTGTTCCGTTAAAATAATTGATCAGATCCATGTACATATAATTACTGTGGCGATCAGATTTTTTCGCCTCGAAATTATACTGGTCCAATCCGCGCTCCTTCGCTTTAATCATATCCGTGACAGACTGCTTAAAACTATCCCACATACTCGACGCTGGATATTTCAATGAAGGACTCATAGCGTTCAAAGCAGAAAGCAGTGAATCACTGTCGTGGATACTGGAAAGAATTTTATCATCGGCCCAGCCGGTATGGACAGATTCATTGAGATTCAACTGGAGCAAACCGATGAAGTTTCGATCATGTTGAATCACCTTCCGCATTAATTGAGCCGCCGTCGCGTAGTCGCCTTTCGCGGGAAACTGACCCCATGTTTCAAGTAATGAACGCTGAAGAGAAGCTTGCGCGTCGCGATATTGTTTCGACAACTCTTCCAGACTTTCGATGATCAACCTGGCTTTAGCGAAATGATCTCTATCGTAATCCTGCAACTTGTGGTAGGTGTCGAGCTCCTTGCATTTAAAATCAATTGCACTTGCGACATCGCGCAAGGCGTTCAATCTAGTGTTGAGAATTGCAGCGGTAGCAGGTTTTAACTGTTGTGATGAAACGAGCGCAGTTTTGTAGTAATATTCATCCATCTGAACAGGACAAATGTATCGCGGCTGATTCCACGCATCCTGGTTCTGTAGTGCCGGATAGTAATTCTTTATACTTTCGACCACAGTTTGAATTTCTGAAGCGGATTGATTTGCGTAGTCGACGTATGCATTGATCGCCTTCTGCTGCGTAGCGTTCCATTGACAAAAGGCCGGAGAAAAGTAAACGAACTGAAGCAGGATTGCTGTGACATAACTTAAGAGAGCTGAATGCAGCACAGCGGTCAATCTTTTCATTCTTATCAGTTTTGATTATCTTTCTTACTTAAAGTTCGCGATTTCTGCTGACGACAGCAACCGTTCATATGCTGGCAGACAGTGATGACATTATCGTATTCCGTCAATTTGATACCGTTATTGACGCAAACATTGCCAAGACCAAACTTGATGCGTATGGAATTCCATGTTTTCTGACCGAAGAAAACATGTCGAACCTTTATCCGGGCCAACCGTTTATGGCGTTCAAAGTTCGACTTCATCTTTTCTCAAAAGACGAAGACCGCGCCGTTCAGGTGTTGCGCCACGAATCTTCTCTTAATCTGGACGCTGAAAGTTCAAATCGGTGTCCACGATGTCAGTCATCTCGCATTGCGCGCGATTTTCCAAAGCAATCCGGCGAAAGCCTGACTTTCCTTTTCTTCGGGGTGTTGTTCCCCAACAAGAAAGTCAATCATTGTATCGACTGTGATAATGAATTTTAGGTACGCTTCTCTGCGGGTAACCGTTCCTATTTCTTTAGCACAGTAAACTCAACGCGGCGGTTACTGGCACGGCCTTCTTCTGTATCGTTTGTGTCGAGTGGACGGGACTCTCCATAACCATGTGCCTTCAGTCTGAATTCTTCCACGCCCTTGCTGATGATGTAGTCAACAACAGACTGGGATCTGCCTTGCGAAAGATTTTCATTATACTCGTCAGAGCCCTTGTTATCGGTATGGCCCGCAATCTCAATCTCAACAGATTTGTTTTGTTGCAAAAAGTCGACAACCTTGTCAAGCTCGATAAAGGATTCTGGTTTAAGCGTTGTCTTATCGAAATCAAAATAAATATTCTTGAGTCGCACAGTTACACCAACCTCAATGGGACGCAGGTATAAGTCTTTCAATACGGGTGTTACTTCATCGCTCACAAGCTCTACACTGTCAGTTGTATTGAGGTATCCCTCTGCCGAAGCGGATATGATATACCAGCCCAGTTCCGGCACGGTTTGTTCGTACTTCCCTTCCGGGCTCTGACCTTTCAATGAAGCTTGTGAATTGCCGCGCAATTTAAAATCAAGCTTTGCTGTGACCGGCTGTTGTGTCTTTTCATCGAGTGTACTTCCCACGATTATTAACTCCCTGGCTATTGGCGTAAGTACGATTTCCGCGTGAAGGGTTGTATCACTATAAAGCAAAGGAACAGAAAAGGAGATTTCGCGCGCGAGAAAACCTTCCGCATTTGCGTTGATCTTAAACTGTTCCACTTCATCGAAAGTTGTTGAAAAGACACCATCCGATGCCGATTTAAAAGCCTGCGGTTCCATGTCGGGAACATTCAATGTTACATTAGCACCGCCGATTGACTCATTTGTCTTCTCGTTAAGTACGACGCCTTCCAGGTTAATATGCATCGTCTTAGGTACAAGCTTGTAGAGATCAAGGTTTGCCCCTTCGAGGGCCTTGATTGCGCGGCTAGTGTACACATTGCCTTGTGCGTCCATTGTGAAATAGTAGTCGAGACCGGACGTATTGATTGGCTTGCCAACATTAACCGGTTCGGACCAATTATTCCATGAGTCATCAAGCCGTGTCGAACTATATATGTCGACACCGCCGAGCTTTCCGGGTGCCTGTCGCGCACTGCCGTAGTACAATGTTTTTTGGTCAGGCCCGATAAATGGACCAACATCATCTCCGGATGAACTCAGCGTCTTAATCATCGCAGGAGCAGAATATGACCCATCCGGCTGCAAGTGGCTTATGTAGATGTCACTGTTCTGACTATTATCTTTTTCGCTGAAGTACATGATGATGTGCTTCAAGTCGTCGCTCATGGTTGCTCCATAGAAACGGCCCTTGTTCATTTTTTTGAAATCGGTTACTTCAAGCTCACGCAATCCGCCCCCGGCCTTCGCAATTGAAAAACCTTTTTCTCCTTTGGATTTTCCACCGCGAATGAAAAGGCTTCCATCTGACAAAATTGCAAACACCTGATTCGAGTGATGAATATTGAATGGTGAGCCAAGATGCTGCGCCTGTCCCCATGAGCCGTCGTCGCTTCTTTCTGACATCCAAATATCCTGCGTATCATCGTTGCCCATTGTGTTGTCAGGATGATCCTGAACGAAAAAATAAAGCGTTTTACCATCAGCGGAAACAACAGGCGCGGCTTCGTGGTGAAAAGTATTCACGGTTTTATCCATCTTGACAAGCTCATAACGCGATGAGACCTTTTGCGCGAATAGAGTTGTGCTGCAAAAAAGGAATAAGCAAATGAGGACAGGATACTTCATGGGTCGAGGATTTAAATTCTAAATAATTCCGCTCATCACCCGCGGGAAAACAGACGACTTACTGCCAACTATAGAAACGGATCTTAAATCAGTAAATATTGTAGTTAGCACCGAGTACAAAAACGACAACAAGTATGATGGCTAACGCAATACTGTTATATGCAACCATGCGTTTATGCTTACTTTGGTCGATCGCGGTTTTCTTTGCGCTGATGCGCGCGATAGTAATGAGTGCAATCGCGATAATCATGGATACCGGATGCTCCATTGCAAAATAACGTAAGGGCGCGCTCTTCATTGTTTCGCCTGACAGTTGAACCCTGTCACCGACGAAATAAAGAATGATACCCAGTAGTAATTGAGTGTGCGCACAGATGAAAAGAAAGAGGTTTACTTTATCAAAACGTTTTGAATAAGGTGTTTTGTTTATCCATCCGATCAATGACATGACAATGACGATAACCAAAAAGATTAGTATAAAGTAACGTAGATATGAGTGTGTTGCTATCAATCCTGAATACATAGTGGTAGTTTAAATTTGGGCTTAAATTAACATAGAACGCCCAAAGTTCCGAATTTTTCGGTGCGCTTGACCCGTGTCGTGAGACAGGTGTTGGGAGGTATGCTGTAAAAATGTAGTCATTGCTTAAATTCACATGAGGATCACGATCAATGAAAACGTATATTCTGCCAATCATCATTACCCTTTCGAGCGTATCAATCACCGTCGCGCAAACACTCAAGCTTGTCTGGACTTCAGATACGACTTTGCGCGTGCCTGAATCTGTGTATTACCATGCCGAAGAAGACATGCTTTATGTCTCCAACATTAATGGGAAGTCATCTGAAAAAGATGGAAATGGCTTCATCTCAAAAGTTTTGCCGGATGGGACAATCACATCATTAAAATGGGCGACCGGCCTGGACGCGCCGAAAGGTATGGGTTGCTTGAAAGATCAACTGTACGTGGCAGATTTAACGCGTGTCGTGGTAATTGACATGAAGTCAGGGAAAATATTGAATAGTATAGAAATCGACGGCGCTCAATTCCTGAACGATGTGACTGTAAACACCGCAGGCGAGGTATTCGTATCCGATTCCGCTACAGGAAATATTTTCAGAATAGTTAACAGTAAAGCTGAACTATATTTTTCACATGGGTTCAAGCGCGTCAACGGATTGCTCGCTATTGATGATGGTATTTACATCGCTGATGCTGGTACGGGAATCAACTACATACTTGACAAACACAAAAACCTGGAACGCTACACCGAAACTTCGCAGGGTGCTGATGGAATCGTGACGATCGGCAATGGCTCTTACATCGTTTCAAGCTGGAGCGGCGAAGTGTTTTTCGTAAATGAAAATAAAATAGCTGTTAAGATACTCGATACGAAAGAACGAAAACTGAACAGCGCTGACATTGATTTCAACGAAAGTAAAAATATCATCTACGTACCGACATTTTTCGGAAATTCGGTAATGGCATATGAATTGTCGGCCCGTTAATAAACTTTTCTTATGCGGCTTATCCTCATCCTCGTTACCATTCTTTCAGCAAGCTGTTCGGATAAAGATCAGGACGTAGCTGCTGAAAACATTACCACTGACACAACCATAACGCTGACAGTTGATACGCTCACTTCATCACTTACAAATCCATGGGGAATTGCATTTTTACCGGATGGACGAATTCTTGTCACCGAAAACGCCGGTGAAATCCGCGTGATTGAAAACGGTAAACTCCTCGACAATAAAATTGGCAATGTGCCAGAAGTTTATGACAACAGTCAGGGCGGATTGCTTGATATAAAGCTACACCCGGATTATGCGACCAACGGCTGGCTGTATATCACATACTCAAAGCCCGGGAATGGTGGTGGCGGAACAACTTTGATCAGAGCCCGGCTGGAGAGCAACAACCTGACGGATATAGAGGAATTGTTTTCTGCGCAGCCATTCGTGAGGTCTGGTGCGCACTTTGGCTCACGTATTGTTTTTGATGGTAAAGGTTACGTTTACATTTCTTCGGGGGAACGCGGAACAAAAGAAAACTCACAGGATCTTTCAAATCACCTCGGAAAGATTATCCGGCTGCATGATGATGGACGGATTCCAAACAACAATCCTTTTGTGAATCAAGCAGGTGCAAGACCGGAAATCTGGTCCTACGGTCATCGCAATCCGCAAGGGATGTTCTATGACAAGGAAAATGATATAATTTGGGCGCACGAACATGGGCCACAAGGCGGCGATGAACTGAATCGAATTGAAAAAGGCATTAACTATGGTTGGCCCGTTATCACCTATGGCACCAACTACGACGGAACACCGATCACCGATAAAACAGAAATGGTGGGAATGGAACAACCTGTTACGTATTGGACTCCTTCCATCGCTCCATGCGGAATGGCGATCGTAACACACGAAAATTTCAAAGTCTGGAAGGGAAACTTGCTTATCGGGGCCTTAGTACACCGCCACCTGGCACGGGTTGAAATAAAGGATGGTGAATATGTCACGCAGGAGAAACTGCTCCAGGATGTTGGTCGTGTACGCGCAGTAGAAGAAAGTCCTGACGGATTTATTTATGTCGCCACGGAATCTCCTGGGATGCTGTTAAAATTATCCGTAAAGAAGTAAAACAATTCAGCCACAGAAAGAATGACATCGCTACCAACTGCTGCTGGCGCCGCCACCACCGGAGCTGCCTCCGCCCCAGCTTCCGCCGGAAGATCCGCCTGATGAAGAACTTGACGAACTTTCAACTTTCGCTATCGTGTAGCGATCAACATTTCGATTCTTACAGTATTTACAAATGTGAATTTTTTCGCCCAGACCTGTCGATGATGTTGTGGCAGCCCGAATTACTTTATCACTCTGCAGGTAATACGTCCTTGCGGAACACTTTGGACAAGTCTCGTACTTTGATTTTGCATTCACGTAAGAGAGCTTATCAGCCGCGTTGCAAGCGGAACAGCGCCAGATGTCATAGTCGATTGACTTTAGTCCTTCTTCCATAAGTTCCGCTTTCGACAGGAACTGATCGTCAGCCTGCTCATTCAATTTTTGCAAAGGCTTTCCGCACTGGTGACAATCCCGTGGGTGATTTCTAAAGAAATCCATTTTGTTTTTGAAAGACCGGTACATAAAAGCAAACGGGACAGGGATAAAAAACCGCAATGCACTGAATGTACCGAGATGTTTCTGATAAAAATGATACAAGGCATGAAACTCCTTTTTTTCGAGCCATCGACTCGCCTCGTCCTCAATTTTTTGTCTTTTAACAAGGAAATTCAGGCCGAAGTATGCATACATTCCACCAAGGAACAGCAATACGTTGTCACTCATCGTTAATACAAACATCAACAATACCGGTACTATCAAAAACCATGTTGTCCAACCGAAAGCTGAAAATCTGACGACGGGCGAATTGTCATCAACTTTTGAAAAAGACTTTTTAACAAATTTGACAATGAGTGAAATGAAGGCTACGAGAAACCAAGCTCCAATGATCCAGTATGTAAAAAACGAAAGCGGAAGATTTTCATCGTTCGTATTCGCCTCCACAAATTCTTCCGGGTTGGATAAACGCGCTGCAACAGCTTGCACGCCCTCGAGCATTGCCTGGTCGTAATTATCGTCCTTAAAGTAAGGAACCATCGCCTCTCGCTGAATCTGTTTGCAGACAGCATCTGGTAAAACTCCTTCAATTCCATAACCTGTGTGAAAGCGTATCGTTCGTTGATCTTTAACCAACAAGATCAACAATCCGTTCTCCTTCCCAGACATACCAATTTTCCACTTGTCGAAGAGCTCCTGCGCGAAATCGACGTGATCCGCTTCACCGATAGAGGCTAAAAGCACAACGGCAACCTGGGCGGTACTGCTGTCTTCCAACACGCGAAGCGCGTTATCGATGGCAGCAACCGTAGCCTCGGTGATTATATTATCGGGATTGGAGACGTAACTGTTGTTAACGAGTTTGACATTGGGCACGCTCTCGACCGTATACGTCTGACTAATGCCAGGCGTTACGATGAGTAAAATGAATGTGAAAATCAGGAACAGTCGCTTCACGGTCGTGGGGTTTAGACAATGAAGATACGAATTCGTCGAAGTACTTTTATTGCAAATCGAATTAACCGGTGAAAAAATGACCGGAAAGTTGTAGAGCTCCAATTGTATGGGAAAGAATCCGTATCCATATCGATCAACCGGAATGAAGGTTTTCGATATTCAATTCACCTCAATTTTATAACGTAATACCGCACAACGATGTCAATGACGTCGTTAAAAATTTTATGAATCGGCTGAACTATCAGATGTTGCTACATGCCCATCATGACAAACGCGCCCCAGTAATATGGCTCTTTATACTTTGCCATCAGCTGAAGCTGTGCCTGCTTGAATGCAGTTTGTTTGTTACCAAGTTTTATCCAGTTCGTATAAAAATTCGTCATGAGTTGCTGCGTTGCAGCATCGTCCACTTTCCACAGGCTCATGATCATTGCATCAGCGCCAGCTACGAGAAACGCCCGTTGCAGACCGTACACTCCTTCTCCATTCTTGACGTCTCCCAGGCCTGTTTCGCATGCACTCAATACGATGAGATTTGTTCCCTCCAGGTTCAGACTCATGGCTTCGTAAGCAGTAAGGATACCGTTGTCATTGCTTTCAATATCCGATGCAGCGCCATCGATTGTTTTGCTTGCATTGGCGAGCATAAGTCCTGATCGCAGCAATGGGTTATTGGCCGCATTCTCCGCCGAAATTCCAAAAGCACCTTTCTGACTCTCGCTGTCTTTCAAAAAATATCCATGCGTTGCAATGTGCATCAGTGATGGACTCTTCAGCGCCTTCACATTTTTCTCAGAGGCTTCCAGCGCCGCGTATTGCGACAGCTTGTAACCGGCTCCTTTCAATATCTTTGATACGGTTTCAATCTCAACCTTTGTTCCCGGTAGCGCCGCAATCCTGTTACCACCGTAATCCGGGAAGCCAAGCAAAACACCATCTTTTTTCGCGACAACACCTTTTTTCGCCTTCAGTTCAATGAGATCTTTTGAGTTTCCAACGATTGTCAGGTCATAGTTCTTTAAGACATAATCTCCCGCCGGTTTTTTCAAAGTATTGAGATTGATCTGATTAAATGCGCCGTCGGGTGAAACAAAAATTGTTTTTTTACCCGCAAGCTCAGAATCAAACCGAGCCCAATATTGGTCATACGAATATCCGTCTTCAAGTTTTTGCTGGATAGCGTTTCGGTAGAACTTTGCATATCGTGTTTCGAGCTGCGCGCCATTGTCGAGCACGATCATCTTTGGAGTCTTCATCGCTTTCGTTAGCACAAGCACGATGTATCTCGAATCCGCAGTGAAATCATTGTCGAACGTCTGCACACGAATAATCTCTACAACCGCTTCCTTTTCTGTTAGCAGATCGCGAATCTTCTGAAAACTGACCACGTGCGTTGAGTACCCTGACGAGAACGCTGCGGACCGCGATGAAAGCGAGCGTTCAAGGGTGTTAGCTTCCGCTTCGAGCGCCGACAAATCAATTTTCTGTTCCGTTAGCTCTTCTTTTGAAAGAGAGTAAAACCTTGCAAGCGTTTCCTTCTTGTCAAGCCAGAGCAGATACTCATCAATCAAAGACTTGTCACCGCTCTTGAGGATCGACTGTTTAATCTTGTTCGTCGAATTCAACAATAGTCCTTTTGTCGCAGTTTGATAATCATAAATGTCTGCGACAATCGCAGGATTATTCGGTGCCGCCGCCAAAGCAAAGTTATAGAACCGTTGAAAGCGCGGCGCGGTGATATCCCAGAACTTAGTCTTCTCGGCCTCGCTCATCGGCGGGAAATATTTATTGATAAAATCGATCGTCTTGTCCATTACCGGCTTGTAATGTTCGAACGCCTTATCGAAGCGTTCTGTTTTCCAATAAAGGATCGCGAGATCTTCCTTCGTGCGGATATAATCGGGATGATTATTTCCAAGAACCTGCTCACGAATATTCAGTGCCTGAATTAACAATGGTTCTGCTTCAACATACTTGGCTGTTAACCGATAAAAGTTACCAAGATCAGCTGTTGCGCGGGCATACCCCGGACTTTCCTCCGATTGTTTTTTCTTAAAAATCTCCTGCGCTTTTTTCAATAAAGCTTCGACCTGGTCATACTTTTTTGTCTGCATATAAAGTACAGCCAGCTGATTAAGCAAAGCGGCGTATTCCGGGTTGTTAGACGCAATGTTTCGTTCGTAAGATTTTTTCATTTCGAGAAACACAGCTTCCGCCTCGGGATATTTGCCGGCCATCTGCAACATAAAGGCAAGGTTCGATTGAAATCTTCGTCCGTCGAAAGAATTCTTCGAGCGTTTCATTGCTTTCTTAAATGCAGCCTCCGCCGTTGTAATTGCCTCATTCATCAACGTTATCGCATCATCGTAGCGTCCTACATTCTGATACAAGAGCGCTTTGTTGTTCAGCACAATCGCGTATTGCAAACTGTTTTGTGAAAAAACGTCCTTGACCATGCGAAGCACTTCGTCGAAATCCTTTTCAGCTTCATTGTAGTGGCCGTTCATCTGCGCAAGCTTCGCCTGGCTATTAAGGTTGGCGATATAAGCCGGACTTTTCGTTCCAACAGTCGAACTCGTTTTTAACGCCATTTCGAGATAAGTAGCAGCTTCGTTTACTTTTCCTTGCGCCATATAGAGAAGCGTCATGTTTGAGATAAGACGAACATAGCTGATGTCAGTCGTCAGGTTCTCACTTTCGATGTAGTTCTTCGCATCCTGGAACGCTGTTTCGGCAAGCTGATACATCCGGTATTCGTATAAACCTGTTGCATAGTCTACGGTATCACGTGCAATTTCCTGTGGCGTTTTTTCACTTTGTGCTTTTAGCTCATACAGGCCGCGGGTCAGCTTCTCGCCTTTTTGAGAAATATTGATAAGCCCCGCATTCTCATTTACAGATATTGCAAACTGAAAGTCAATTGAGTCAAGTTTTGCTTTCTTTTTGGAGCCAAGGTTACTAAGTCCTTTTCCTATCAGGTTTGAAAGTTCATCATCATCCTGTGCGAAAGCATTAAACGAAATAAATATCAGGATGAGAGTCAACGCGGAGTTAGGTGAGAGGCGCATGGGTTAAGATCAATTTGATTGAAGCAAAGTTAAAACAAAATCCCGGCCAAATAGCCGGTTCGTAACGCGGGAAACGTAAGTTTTTACAGGGCTAAGTGATAGAAATCAAGATAAGGCACTCATGGTCTTTGATTGTATATTTGTCGCTTAAACACACCCCATGAGGTTACATCGCCCAACTTCCGAAGCTGTAGTAGAATCGCTCGACCAAATTTTTACCGGTAAACGTTACGCAGATAAAGTCATTGAAAAAGTTTTAAAATCAAATCCGAAATGGGGTGCGCGTGACAGGCGGTTTATAGCTGAAACAACATACGACATTGTCAGGTGGTACAGATTGCTCCGCCGAATAACTGAAGCAAAAGGCGACGATTTCTGGAAACTGCTTGCGGCCTGGTGTGTGCTGAATAACATCGATCTTCCTGCGTGGGACGAGTTCAAAGGACTCAAGCGAGACATTGTACTTCGTGAATACAAGGAAGCGGAAAAAACGCGTAAAATCCGGGAATCCATCCCGGATTGGCTCGATGAAATGGGTGAAAATGAATTGGGTAAAGAATGGGAAAGAGAATTGAAGTCGCTCAATGAGGAAGCACAGGTCGTTCTTCGGGTGAATACATTAAAAATCAGCAAACAAGAATTACAATCGAAGCTTGAGGAAGAAGAAGTACGAACAACGCCAATTGTTGGTTTTGCGGATGCGCTCGTATTAAACGAAAGACAAAATGTATTTGGCACGCCTTCGTTTAAAGACGGATTGTTCGAAGTTCAGGATGCTGCTTCGCAGTTTATTGCTCCCTTCCTACGCGTTGAGCCGAGCTTGCGTGTAATTGACGCGTGCGCGGGCGCAGGAGGAAAAACACTTCACCTCGCGGCGCTGATGAATAACAAGGGCCGTATCATTGCGATGGATGTTGAAGGATTCAAACTTGAAGAGCTTCAAAAACGTGCACGGCGCGCAGGTGTCAATAATATGGAGACTCGGGTGATCGAATCATCGAAGACAATCAAACGTCTTGAAAATACGGCTGATCGATTATTACTCGATGTACCGTGCTCCGGTCTCGGTGTGCTTCGAAGAAATCCGGATGCGAAGTGGAAGTTGTCTGTCGAGTTCATCCAAAAAGTAAAGGATCTTCAACAGCACATTCTCGAGGACTATTGTATGATGGTGAAGCCCGGGGGATTGATTGTCTATTCGACTTGTAGTATCCTACATACAGAAAACGATTTGCAGGTTACGAAGTTTCTTGAGAAACGCGGTGATCAGTTCTCGCTTGTTGATCAAAAACATGCAATGCCGTCTACGGGGTTCGACGGATTTTACATGGCGCTCTTAAAACGCGAGAAATGATGAATAGCTAAATGTCTTGGGAGTCGTAAACCACAACTTTTTCCCAAAGATGTTTACATGTTTCAACGAACTTCAAGTGCACCGGGTGAACCTGGTACTCTTGTTGTGCTTTTGCGTCATCAAAAATGTTCAGCCATGAAACACTATACGAATCGTCTATGACGTCTCGTTTTTCGGTTGATGCAGGAACGCCGATTTTCGCGATGCGCAGCTGTGCGATCTGTTTCAATGACTTCAGCCCACCGATGAGCGCATCCAGGTCCTCTTTTGAATCTTTATTTATCAGCCAGAAGAACACGTGATGCACCAATTGTTTTTTCTCATGCGTCACTTGAGAAAATGCAGATGCGGCTGAAATGGTGCCGGCCGTGACGGCGGTTGCAACAAATGATCTTCGGGTCTGTTTTTTCATAGTTAGGATGTCTGAAATTTAAACAATTGATGAAGAAAACGTTTTTATACAGTAATCTCAATTCTATTTCCGTCCGGATCAAGTACGACGCTTTCATAGTATCCGTCGCCAGTTGTTCGCGGCGGCCCGACGATAACATAACCAGCAGCGCGAATTTGTTCCGTAAGTAAATCAACCTTTTGGGTACTTCCGACACTAACACCAAAATGAATCAGTCCGATCCATTGACTGTTAACATCGTTCAACGACTCAGGAATGTCAGGCATTTGCATAAGCTCAAGACGCGCGCCACTTTTGAACGAAAGAAAATATGATTCAAAACGTTTTGTTGGGTTCACGTATTTGTCTCCGGTTCTAGCATCGAAATATTTAACATAAAACGTGCGAAGCCTTTCGATATCTTTTGTCCATATAGCGATATGCTCAATATGCATACTGAAATTATTTGGATGTCTTCAGGTACGCTGGAAGATCAATTCCGGATTTCAACCGCGTATCCGCAATTGGCTGACCGCGCAAAAGCTGCAATGGAACGATACCTGCCCATATATCCAACGCATAGTCATCTTCGTCATCGATGGGTCCACCTGTTCTTATTTTCGCTGATGTTTCCGCGATATCAAAGGAAATAACCATGGTTGCTTTCCATTCGCCTGCATCAGGTTTGCGAATATCTGCCCAACGACCTGGCTGCATCTTTTCGGTAAAAGCTGCAAGCGCTTTATCGAGCTCAGCGTGATCAGTTACGCGGTGCGGGTCGGAGAAAATTATTACTGAACGATAGTTGACTGAATGGTGAAATGCAGAGCGCGCCAGCACAAGGGCATCCATCAAGGTTACACTGATGCAAACAGGTAGATTTTTTTCAACGATCTCGCGCATGTAGAAGCTACCAACAGATCCATGGATGTAGATCTTGGTACCGATCCGACAAAATCCGGTTGGGATCAGGAATGGTTGATTGTCCTTCACAAACGCAACGTTGCAATACAGGGCTTCGTCAAGTATGTTATAAATCGTTTGTTGATCGTAAGCGCCGCGCTTCGGCAATCGGGTAATTGTTGTTTTTTCTGTCTTCGGGTATTCCATAACTATGAAATCTTTAAAACGATCTTTCCGAAATGCTGGCCGTTTTCCATGTGCTCAAATGCTTTAACAATCTCTGAAAGATTGAAGGTCTTATCGATGATCGGCTTAATGTTCCGGCTTTCGATAAAATCCAGCATTGAGAGAAACTCGTCGCGCGTGCCCATAGTGGTCCCATGGATTGACAACTGTTTGGAGTAAAGGTCTCTTGTATAAAGTTCAGTGATGTTTCCGGCGGTACGTCCAAAATTCACGATTCGCCCTCCCGGAAACGCGAGGTCGATGAATTTTCCGAACTGTTCTCCGCCAGCGCTATCGATAATAATGTCGAAGCCGCCAACCTCCTTTTTTGCTTTCGCTGCCCAATCGGGATCCTTGTAGTTAAATCCACCCAGCGCTCCGAAGGATTTTGCCTTTTCAATTTTTTCGGAAGAACCACTTGTTACATACACGCGTGCCTTGTAAGCGACGGCAAATTGCAATAGCCATAAAGCTGCGCCGCCACCAATGCCTGTGATCAATACTTTTTCCTGGGCGCGAAGACGGGCTTTCGTAAACAACGCGCGATAAGCAGTTAACGCCGCGAGCGGTACTGCTGATGATTCCTCAAATGAAAGGTGTTCTGGCTTTTCAAAAATGTATTTTTTGGAAATGACTACATATTCTGCGAAAGTGCCATTGTCCGGAAACCCAAGTATCTTAAATGAATCTCCCTGCACAACAGGATTGTTGCCCCACTCCAGGCTGGGATTAATGACAACCTCAGCTCCCACCAACAGCGGATCGGCATCCTCGCCTACATCTTCAATTATGCCACTTCCATCAGAACCCAAAATCACTGGCGAGTTCAGTTGAGACTGTTCCTGCATAATCCACACGTCTCGGTGGTTGAGTGCCGCGTATTTTAGTCGGATCAACACCTGATCTTTGATTGGCTTTGGCTTTTTTACGTCTTCAATTGACAGGGGAAACTCCTTGCCTTTAAAAATTGCTGCTTTCACGATCGACAATTATGTTTTTGTAAATAACTCATATACGGACGCGGGTATGCAACCGTTGTTAAATAGTAATTCGGATAGGTGGTTTAAAGGCAGAAAGTTGATGAACGGTTGTTACACATTCACGAGATAGTTCCACGAGAATGCATCAGGCTCGACCTCCATCCGCATATTATTCAGTTTCGTCTTCGCCTGCTGTTGGAAACTCGTCGGGCCAGCATCTGGGATCTGGTAGTCTTTTCCGTTAATGTGAATAACAGCGATCGGCGCTACAACGGCAGCGGTACCCGTTCCGAATGCTTCAGTCAACGTACCCTGAACAAACCCCTCCTCTATCTCATCGATAGACACACGTCGTTCTTCCACTTGAAATTTTCCCAAGTCACGTGCAATTGTTAAAATAGAATCGCGTGTAACACCATCAAGAATTGCTGTTGAAAGTTGTGGTGTTACAAGTTTACCATTCAAAACGAACATCACATTCATCATGCCGACTTCGTCGATGTACTTATGCCCCTTGTGATCTGTCCACAATATTTGGTCGAAGCCCTCTTCTTTTGCAATCTGTGTTGGATAAAAAGCACCGCCATAATTTCCCGCGCATTTTGCAAAACCAGTTCCTCCCTCTGCTGTGCGAACGAATTTGTTTTCAACCTTAAGGCGGTAAGGTTTCGCCTGGTAGGGCCCGACAGGACAGGTTAGGATGATGAACTTAAACTGATCTGATACTTTCACGCCAAGGCGTGACTCGGTTGCAAACATCACCGGACGAATGTATAACG
Organism: Chryseosolibacter sp.; assembly: GCA_035628595.1. GTDB lineage: Bacteria > Bacteroidota > Bacteroidia > Cytophagales > Cyclobacteriaceae > Chryseosolibacter. The sequence goes on along the minus strand of DASPJN010000089.1, from coordinate 17,822 downwards.
ACGCGCCTTCAACATCGGGCACCCAATCTTTGTCGATTTCGATAAGTGCTTTCAAACCTGACAACCACAAGTCTTGCGGAACGGGAGGCATGCACATTCGATCAAGGGATCGGTTAAATCGTTCCAGGTGTTTATGCGGTCGGAAAATATTGATTTTACCGCTGGATGTCCTGAAGGCTTTCATGCCTTCGAAAACAGATTGGCCATAATGAATCGAGAGCATTGCCGGAGAAAATTTCAAATCTCCGAATGGAATGATAGCAGGTGCGCCCCACTTACCGCTGCTGAAGTCGACAACAAACATGTGATCAGAAATATTCTTACCGAATTCAAGATTCGCGAAGTTGACTTCCTTGATTCTGGAATTCGTTACTTTTTCAACAGCAATAGATGATGTGAGCGTCGTCATGCGATGTAAATGTTACCAGTGAATTTCAACATTAAAGCCGAATTATCCTTTTAACGAAATAAATATTTGTTGCTTGTGGGCAAACGAGTGTAAGGTTGCCTGACGTCATTCAACCAATTCATTTCTCATTTTTTTTGCGATGCTTTCCAAAACATCGATCGCGACTGCAATGTCATGCTCTTCCGTTTGCCAATTTGAAATTGCTGCGCGTATAGCCGGCTTCCCCCACAATAATGTTGGCGTAAAAAAGACACGTCCATCATCGCGTACCATTTTCAAAAAGCGCTGAACGTGATCGAACGAAACTTCTTGATCCGCTAGCGTAAAACAAACAACATTCATCCTTACCGGCGCAAGCAACGTGAACGATGACGACTTAGACAGCGCATTGCCAAGCATCATCGCAAGCTTACAATTGCGCTCCACAATTTCCCGATGTCCATCTATGCCGTATGCCATCAACGTAAACCACGAAGGAAGAGCGCGCCACCGCCGTGAATTCTCCGGCGTATAGTGAAAATAATCCGGACTTTTTTCGGGATCGCCGAGATATGCAGCGCTATTCTGGAAAATTTTGAGTTGAATTTTTTGGTGACGTGTAAACTGCATCGCGGCATCATAAGGAACATTTAGCCATTTGTGCGCATCAATCGTTATGCTATCTGCATAGTTGATGCCATCCACCAAATGCTTATACTTCGGCGACAACGCTGCGAATCCGCCAAATGCAGCATCCACGTGAAGCCAAAATTTAAACCTGGTCTTCAGCTTCCCGATCGCAGCGAGATCATCGAAGTCAACAGTGTTCACCGTTCCTACGTTCGCGACAACAATAACCGGACGTGTGGCCTCAGCCAACATTTTCTCCAGGCTCTGCATGTCTATGGCTTCACGACCAGGCAGTGTTGCAACTTTCATCAACGCCTTCCGACCGATACCCAGCATAGATAATGATTTTAATATGCTCGAATGCGGCGTCGCGCTGATTACCCGTAGTTCTTCGTTGCGAATTCCGTCCTCACTGAAATCCATACCGTGCTGTTCTCCAATCCACTGTCGCGCCTGCGCAAGGCTTACAAAGTTCGACATCGTTGCACCGGTTACGAAAGTGCCGAAATAAGCGGCATCCAGGCCAAACATCTGTTTAAAAAAATGAATTGTCTGCTTTTCAATCTGCGGAGCAATTGAATCATTGCTTCCACACGCGTTCTGATCGAAGGCGCTTACGAGCCAATCGCCTGCAATAGAAGCCGGCGTTGATCCGCCCGTTACGAATCCGAAATACCGTGGGCCAGCCGTAGCCGCCACGTGTTCCGCGTAATGTTTTTCAAAAAAGTCAATTGTGCGGCTGGCACCTAACCCTTCCGTTGGAAGTGATTGCATTTCAATGTTAGGGATAAACTTTCCGGGCGCCTGCCGAGCTTGAGTTTCAAGATGTTGGGCAGAAACATGAGCTGTTGCCGAAAGAATTTCCTTGTACGAATTCTTATCTTTCTCGAGGAGTGGATGCATGGCTACAGCTTAGTAAATACATTCAAGACCTTTGCCGACTGGCTGTACCGATGCAAGCACTGATTCTCTCGTCTTCAAATCCGCCAGGCGCTCTATCATAAATCCAACAAGATCGAGTGCGGCAAGACAACCCGCTGCTGTTGCAACACTGTTGTGAATAACGATCGGCGCTTCAACAACATCAATACCATAAGATTTCAAAAGATCAACAGACGTTGGATACGTGGTGGCTGTTAGTCCGTCAAGTAATCCAAGGGCAGCAAGAATTAATGCGCCGGAGCACATCGAGCCGATAATTTGCTTCGAAGGGCTAAGGCTCAATCGCTGAAGTGCGGAATTGTCGCGAATAATCTTCCTCGTACCCGGGCCGCTTGAAAAGAAAACGACATCTGCGTCGGCGCATTCCTCTATCAATCCATGCATCTCAAGTTTAATCCCCGACACCGAAGTGTGCGTTTGACTAAACCCGAGGATCTTTACAGACCAATCAGGATGAATTAGCCTCGCCCGGTTGAACAAGTCCCAGGGAAGAAACACATCGATGTCGGTAAATTGATCGAAGGCAATGATGACGATTTTCTTACTCATGGTTCTTAAATTTTGCAGGTTGGTGTTTGATCATCTCGTCCGCTATCGCCATATCCGCGGCATCATTTCTTTTTCTCAATTCGACAACAATATTTTCGTGATTGATTTTATCGCGGTTCTGCGAAAGCTTATAAGCAGCTTCGATGCGGTCAACCTTAATCGCGAAGCCGACAAGTCCGCGTAGCTCCTTCTCGAAATATGCTGGAGTCATGGTTGTTACTGAAACAGGGTTTGCTGAGCTCGTTTCATATTTATCGGTGAGTTCGCGGAGGGAAGCAATCAATTCTTCACCTGTAATAATTCTGGGCTTCCCGTAAACGTGAACGGCAATGTAATTCCACGTTGGTACATTCTCGTGATTATACCACGACGACGAGATGTATGCGTGCGGCCCATTGAATATTGCAAGCACTTCTTCATTTTCAGCGATATGCTTCCATTGCTCATTTGCCTTTGCAAAATGTCCGTAAAGGCTCTTTCTGTCTTTTGAAAACATCAGCGGAAGATGTGTGGCCAATAATTTGCCGGCAGCATGGCTAATGAGCGTAGCGAATCCATTTTGTTCGATAAACGAATTTATCTCGTTCTCATTTTCATTTTTGTATAACGGCGGTATGTACATACGCTTATCGTAGGGCTAAAAGGATTTCACTAATTCTTACCAGATGATGATCGTCATGCTCGGCATCAAAAAACGCGAGATCAACAGGATTCATTTGCACCTTAAGTCGTGGATGCAGCGATGACTTCACAAGATCCAGTTCGGTCAAGGATGCATACTTTTGAAGATTCTCCATTCGCGTGTTCCGGAAGAATGTCAATACATCATCAATGTGCATTGCGTTATAATCACCTTTTGGCTCGAAAACCGCCGGTGACATCGGAGAAATTCCTTGCCGCATTTCATCGATGCGTCTCAACGCAACCTGATCAACTTCGGCGAGGTGACCAATATTTTGTTTGATACTCCACTTACCATCCACTTTCTCGGAAAGCATTTGATCGTCGATAGCGAGCGTCCTCTTTTCCAGGCGCGCGATTGTCCCTTCAAGTCTTTCGAGATAAAACGGAAGCATCCGCGTAGGAACGCCGAACGCAAAAGTCCTTTCAAACCATTCGAGCTTCTTCATTGTTGTGAAATTGTTGATACAAACGCTGTAGGTTTGTGGGATACCGGGAAGTTCATCGACCGCGCGAGGAAACACATTTTATTTGCTTCATGATGTAAAGCATTCGCTTTTGTAATCATGCTTTCTTCAAGTACGGCTACTTTCGGACTCAGTACTACTTCGCGGAATTGTCCACTGCCATTTCTGTTGAATTCCATTTCACCTTTGGCCTCATCCACATACTCGGTAACAACAACGCCGTTCTCGGCACACAAATGCAGATACCAGAGCATATGACAACCCGAAAGAGCCGATACTAATAAGTCTTCAGGATTATGTCTAGCACTATCGCCGCGAAATGCAGGATCGGATGAACATTTTAAATCCGGCTTGCCCGGGATACTGATGTCGTGATTCCTGCCATAGCCTGTATAACTTACAGTACCCTCACCGTTGTTTCCCGTCCAGCGGGTCGTTGCTTTGTAAAGATGCAGCTTGCTCATTTGTTTAATTCAATTGTCAATGGTTTACTCCGGACTCAATTCCACTTCCATTTTTATATTGCTCCTTTTGTACGGGCCATCCAGCGGAATTTCTTTGAAACCTATTTTCCTGTAAAGTGTTATCGCTGTTTGTAAAAGTGTATTCGAATACAAAATAATTTTACTCGCGCCCATGCTTTTTGCTTTTTCAATAGCCGCAATGGCTAGTGCGTAGCCTACTTTGTGACCGCGAAACTTTTCATCCACTGCCATTTTCGTAAACTCATAAACACCTGGTGAAACATATTTCAATGCTACCGTGCCCGCAATTTCCTTATCAACCTTTGCCATCAGAATGGCGCCACCTTTACTGATGATATGTTCCTCTGGATGCTGAAGAACTTCAAAGTCAATCGGTTCCATCCAGAAATATTTTTCTATCCAGTCGCGATTAAACTTTTCGAAGTATGGCTGATGTTCAGCGGCATACGACACAATCTCGGTGGTCATAATTTCCATGGATTCTCTATAACATGTTTCTTTGTTGTCGAAAGAAAGTCTCCATCGATGATCATCAGTTTCACGCCTTTTTCTGTGATCGATCTATGCCAGCTCATTTCATCTGATACGATGTACGACATGCCTTCAGTTACTTTAAAAGAACGGCCGTCGGCCAATTCGGATGTCATCTCGCCATTAATACAATACACAATGTGACCAACTCTACACCAGTGATCTGCGCTGTAACCAGGCGAATATTCAACAATTCGCACCCGAACGCCATCGAATTGTTTTGTACGGTAAAACGCGACACCGTCACTACCTTTTCTTTCTACCACCGGAACACTTTCCCAGTCAGTAGTCTGAAATAATATCGGCTTCATTATGAGCGACTAAATTGTGCACGCCATGCATCGCGCAACTGATAACCCTTGTTCACGATGTAAATTCCGGCGATTGTAAGTGCAATCGCAATCAGAATCTGCACATTCAATTTTTCACTGAGAAAAAGCCAGCCGAGCAATACCGCAACAACAGGATTTACGTAAGCATACATGGATACAATTGTCATTGGCAATTTTCGTAGCGCATAGGAATATGACGCGTACGCAACGATTGACCCGAAAATAATAAGATACAACATGGCATAAGCAGCTTCTGGCGACCATGTAACATTTGACAAATCATCGAATAACAGGCTAAACGGGAACAACCACATTCCTCCGAAAAACATCTGCAATCCTGCGTTTACAAATGGATTGCTTTCAAGATTCTTGCTCTTAATCCAGATACTTCCTGAAGCCCATGCAATCACGGCACCGAACGTCATGATAATACCCAGCAAATATTCCTTCTTTGAAAACTCCGCCATGTGCTGACCGAAAATCATGACAATTCCAGTGAGGCCAAGAGCAAGACCAACGAGTATCGGAAAGTTGGGACGTTCATTTTTATTGATCATCACGTTTACGATGATCACTACCACCGGCATCAGCGAGCAAATAATTGCTGCTATTCCGCTTGGGATATGCAGTTCCGCCCATGCCACCAAACCATTTCCGAGCGACATCATAAAAAAACCGGCAACTGCCTGTTTCATTAAATGGTCTTTCGAAGGAAAGACTTGCTTTCCAAACGTGAACATAAAGGAGAGCAATAGCAATCCCGCAGTTGTCTGTCTGATCGCTGTGAACAGAAATGGCGGAAAATGTAATACGGCAATTCGGAGCGCGAGGTACGTCGTGCCCCAGATAATACATACGGCAGCTAGTGCGAGGTATGCGGTTAAAAGATTCCTGTTTCCCATTAGCGCTTTCATTAAGCATTCAAATTTTCCTGTTAATACGGAAATAAAACAGTTTCAGTTTTATGTATTTTAACCATATCAGTTTATGGGGCTTTGAACCTGGAAGGGTTCAGTAGGAGAATATAATCTATAGCACTCGTTGAAAAACTGCGAATGAAGAGTAACCTTAACGGAGGAACAAGAATGTGTACGAAGCCGTTGTTCCGGCACGTAGTCAGATTATATTATCGGATCAAAATGATTTTAACAAAGGATCAGACGTTTTCCTTGACCTCAATGAAAGTATCGAGCCACGCGAAGGCATCTTTCTGATTGTTGAAAACTTTTGTGGAAATCCCAAACTTATTTACCGCTGACAAAATCAAATTGATGTAATACATTTTGAATGCATTTCCGCTTGTAACGATGGCAGCGCGTTTCAATCCTGCGGCGATGGCTGCGGGCATCATTTCCTTTTCAAACCATTTCCTGTTTTCAGGATTGATCACACCCTGCTGTGAGACATCAGAAAGCATGCTATCGACTTTCGTTTTTTTTCCATACTCAAGCATTGCCTGGAATGGTTTACGATACTCATCTTTACTCGGGTTTCCATGCCAAATGAGCACGAGCATACGCTTATCCTGATGATAAGTAACAGTAGCGTATGGCGTCTTAAAAATATCATTGTTCATAATACAATCTAAAAAATTGCTGTTTCAGAATCAACAGTTGTTTATTGCTTCACCCGCAGCTTCAACGATGCGGCTATTGTTTTCAAGAACCAACGACGAATTTCTTTGGCACAGTTTTATCAATTACATAGGCAAACATCATTAGGAGATGGCAGAGAAAATAGTTGTAGTAGAGGATGATAAAGACATTCAGTATTTGCTTCAGAACTCATTGACAAAAGCAGGATATGATGTCACCGTCATTTCAGATGGCAACAGCCTGGCGACTCAACAAACCGAGCGCGCTGACCTTTATCTTCTCGATGTAAATCTTCCCGGCATTAACGGCCTTGACCTTTGCAAACAATTAAAACTGAATAATCTTACCCGTAACACGCCCGTGATCATGCTCTCGGCCTTTCCAGGATTGAAAAATGTCGCTCCGAAATATTTTGCGGACGATTCAATGGAAAAGCCTTTTAATTTTGCTACGCTAATGAGTATGATTACAAAACATCTGAGGAAAGCAGTTTCAAAAACGCCTACAGAAACACTTACAGATGCTTCCGATGTCACTTCCAAAGACCAGCCCACGGCTGCATTCTAACGTTTTTACTGTGTAATTTCTTCCGCTGCCGGTATTCTGTTTCATAACAGTTGATATTTTTATACATTTGACCATATCAGTTACACGACATGGAAACAACTGCAATCAAACTTGAACACAAGTACGTTGAGGTGGCAGAGCGTATCGAGTCGCTTATCTCCAATCAAATTCTGAAAGTCGGTGATAAATTGCTTTCAGTTCGAGCCCTGAGCAAAGAACAGGGTATTAGTCTTAGCACCGCGTTCCAGGCATATTACTTTCTCGAGAGCAAGGGACTCATTGAAGCAAGACCCCAGTCAGGATACTACGTGAAGTTTTCGCCCGAACATGTGCTTGAGCTTCCCAAGACATGTGCGCCGCCGGACGATGCAATGCCTGTAAGCGTCGATGAGATGATCAACTCCGTTTACGTCGATCTTAATTCGACCAAGATATTGAATTTTTCTATGGGTGCGCCCGCAACGAAACTATTGCCCGCAGCAAAACTGAATAAGGCGGTGATGCACGTGCTTCGTGAGTCAAAGACGAGTTGTCTTCATTATGAACATGTTCAAGGAAATCCTTCTTTACGAAAGCAAATTGCAAGGCAGGCATTTAACTGGGGTGGAACGCCAAACGAAGATGACATTATTGTAACAGCAGGCGCCGTTGAAGCTATGTCACTGTGCGTAAAAGCAATTACGAAGCGTGGTGATGCCATTGCAATTGAAAGCCCTACGTATTTTGCGATTTTCCAGGTGATGGAAAGTCACGGCTTGAAAGTAGTTGAGATCCCAACAAACCCGATAACCGGCGTAGACCTTGACTATCTTGAAATGGCGATTCCCAAGTTCGATATCAAGGCATGCTTGTTCGTGAACAATTTTAATAATCCATTGGGCAGCTTGATGCCCGATGAAAATAAAAAACGCCTTGTCGACATGCTTGCGAAAAAAGAGATCCCGCTCATTGAAGACGATATCTACGGCGAATTATACTTCGGTAAAACGCGACCAAAAACCTGCAAGACGTATGACAAAAAAGGTTTGGTGTTACATTGCGCCTCGTTTTCAAAATCGCTTGCGCCGGGATATCGGATAGGCTATACAATCCCTGGAAGATTCAAAGAAAAAGTGATGCAGCTAAAGCGCATGCACACCGTATCAACCAATACCCTGGCACAGGCTGCTGTTGCTGATTTCCTTAGCAAAGGAAGGTATGAATTGCACTTGCGTCATCTTAGAAAAGAGCTGCACACACAATCGCTTCGTTACATGCAGGCTGCTTGTGAGTTTCTTCCAGACGATACCCGCCTGACCCGTCCGCAGGGAGGTTTTACGTTGTGGATAGAGATGAATAAAAGAATTAACGCTTTTAAATTTCATAAGCGTGCCCTGAAGCACAATATTGGCGTTGCCCCGGGACAAATTTTTTCTTCTCAGGGAAGATTCGAAAATTGCATCCGCATCAGCTACGGCCAACCGTATGATTCAAAGATCGAACAAGGATTGCAAACAATCGGAAAGTTGATGAGGGAGTATCGGTGAGACGAGCAATCAAATCACACGCCCAGATCGGCGCCGTCGGCAATAATCAGCAAAAGTTCTTTTACTTCTTCAGCTTTTGCATGCTCTCCCATTTTGTCGAATGACATAATAAGGTTTCTTAAAACTCGTCTAATGATCTCCAGATTTGAGCACGGATCGAAGAAAGAATTTTGCGGCGCGAGATGAAGCTCATTAATGTAGTTTTCAATATCCTGACGTGAAAAGATCAAACCTTTATTAAACGCATTGATATAAAACGGCGTATGACGTTCATCCTTGTATGTTAGCACGAAAAGATTTGGGAGGTTTACACCGAACACAGGCAGTTTCAGTTTTTGCGCTACCAGCATGTAGATCACACAGAGCGTAATTGGATTTCCCTTTTTCGACTCCAGCACGACGTTGATCATTGAGTTGCCGGGAGAATGAAAGTTCTTAGTATTCGCGCCGAACTTTACTTTGTTAAAAAAAACACTGTTGATCAGTTTGATCTGGTCGAACGGATACAGATCAGGCTTGAATTCAAGCCACGTTTCATAATATAGTTGCTCAAGGTCCTGCCTGAGCTTAACCAGTTCAAGGTCGGGGTACTGATAAGTTGCAACAAGCCACATCCCGGTTAAAAGATCCTGATCTTCCGATTCATACCATTGCTTCAACCGTTCGCGCAGCAACTCGTATTGAAGTGTGTGAATCAGATCTTCGATTTTACGCTGAACCTGCGAATTGAAATTTGACTCCCACTCCTGCTCCAGGTAAGGAATGATCGGCGTACCTAATGAAAGAATTTTTTCCTGGACATGACTAACGATTTGCTCATCCTCATCATCCAGTAGTGATACCAGCGCCTTAAATTCCTTTGTCTCCATTTGTTGCAAATCCATTAAGTCACTTCTGCCGCTCAAGGTAAAAAATTTCCATTATCGGAAAGGCAGTCTGTATCTAAGTTTGAATAACGCCGACATTGAATTTTTCTACCGGCGCGTGATCCGCTGCTTCGATGCCAACCGAGATCACCCGACGCGTTTCAAGCGGGTTAATCACCCCATCGACCCACAAACGCGATGCCGCGTAAAACGGGCTTAGCTGTTCGTTGTAACGATCCGTTATTTCTTTCAACAATTTGTCCTCTTCCTCTTGTGTGATTTTTTGCCCTTGTGCTTTCAGGGTATTAACACGTATCTGCAAAAGCGTTTTTGCCGCAGATGCACCGCTCATAACGGCAATCTGTGCAGTTGGCCAGGCATAGATCAAGCGGGGATCGTATGCTTTTCCACACATGGCGTAATTGCCAGCGCCATACGAGTTGCCGATGATGATAGTGAATTTTGGCACTGTCGAATTCGCCATCGCGTTTACCATCTTGGCACCATCTTTAATGATGCCACCATGCTCAGCTTTGCTTCCGACCATAAAGCCACTCACGTCCTGTAGAAATACAAGGGGAATCTTTCGTTGGTTGCAGTTCATGATAAAACGCGCCGCCTTGTCCGCAGCGTCGGAGTAGATGACGCCGCCCATTTGCATTTCACCCTTCTTTGTTTTTACGACTTTTCGCTGATTTGCTACAATACCGACAGCCCATCCGTCGATACGTGCTGTACCGCAGATAAGCGCTTTTCCATATAGTGCCTTGTATTCATCGAACACCGAATCGTCAACAATGCGTTTGATGATTTCAAGCATGTCGTATGGCTTGGCACGATCTGACGGGAAAATGCCGAATATCTCTTCCTGTTTTTCTTTCGGTAACGCGGGCTGCACTCTGTCGAAACCCGCACGCGGCATTGCGCCGATCTTTTGAAATATGGATCTGATGTAGTCAAGACAGGCCTGATCATTCGGAAATTTGTTGTCGGTAACGCCGGAAATTTCGCAATGCGTTGTGGCGCCGCCCAGTGTTTCATTATCGATGTCTTCACCGATTGCAGCTTTCACCAGGTATGATCCCGCAAGGAAGATCGATCCGGTTTTGTCGACGATCATGGCTTCATCGGACATGATCGGCAGATACGCGCCTCCGGCAACGCAGCTTCCCATGATCGCGGCTACCTGGACGATACCCATTGCCGACATTTTAGCGTTGTTTCTGAATTGTCGGCCAAAATGTTCTTTATCAGGAAAGATCTCATCCTGCATCGGCAGAAATACGCCTGCACTGTCAACCAGATAAATGACAGGCAGGTGATTTTCCATGGCAATTTCCTGCGCTCTCAGATTTTTCTTCGCAGTAATAGGAAACCATGCCCCTGCTTTTACGGTCGCATCGTTGGCTACAATGACACATTGCCGTCCTTCAACATACCCAATACCCGTAACAACACCACCTGATGGACATCCGCCAACATCCTTGTACATGCCGTCGCCGACGAACAGGCCAAACTCCAGAAATTCAGATTTTTTATCAATGAGATACTGGATTCGTTCGCGCGCGGTCAGCTTACCTTTCTGATGCTGTTCGTCGATCTTCTTTTCGCCACCGCCCAGCCTTGTTTTTTTTTCTTTTACACTTAGCTGATAAACGAGTTGCTTGAAAATATCCTCGTTCTTATTGAATTCAATGTCCGTTTTTGCCATGGCGGCAAAAATAAGAAAAAAGGATCCAGGGATACTTACGACTGTTAGGAAATGTTGGTCGAGCTATTTCGATCAAATATCAGTGGCGAGGAGACAATTATTGCCCATTCTCCTTGCGCTGTTCTTCAAGTTCCTTCTCGATCTTCCTTCGGCTTTTTCCGAAAGGCGCCATGAAGTGTTTAGGATTTGAATTCAGATGATTGGCCAGCGAATCAAGGTTATTCAGCAATGTATTCAGATTCAAGTACAGCGAATCTTCGGTCATCAGCTTGCTCATGGTATTGTCGCCACTATTGAACCTCGTCAGCGTTTCATTTAACCGTGCAAGCGTTTGCTGGGCTTTGCTCATGGTTCCTGCGATCTCAATACGTTTGAGTGAATCTGAAAGACGTCTGAAATTCTCGAGGGTCGGCTTTAACTCATTCAACGTTGTGTTCAGATTCGAGCCAACCGTTTGATATGTTCCGGACAGCTGACCGATATTGCCTTTCACCGATGAAATCGTACTGTTTAGCAGGCGCGGTGTTGCACGCAAATCTGTCAGAATAAGATTGATCTTGCTGGCACTCGTATTTAAAGTGTCCAGCATCGAATTCATTTTCTGCAAGGTTGATTGAAGATTGGCGGCGACAGGCTCTGCACTTTCAGTAATTAACTCGGCTAGTCCTTTCGCTACATCAGACCGTATGGTGTCCTTCGGTCGGAGGGCGTCCGGGTTATTCCCGATTGACAGGTGGATAAAACGGCCGCCAAGCAATTCACCATTCAGCACAGCTACAGTAGATTGGTTGAGCTTGATCTTCGAATTAATGGAAAGCTCAACAATAACCCTGTTTTTATCCTGCTGGATCTGGATATTACTTACCCTTCCGACAGAATATCCATTCAGGTAAATGAGGTTCGACTCAGTGAGCTTGTCTATGTTTTTATAGATCGCATAGTATTTATTCTCTGACGAGAAAAAGTCCACTCCTTTCAGGAAACTAAATCCAAAGTACAACAGCACAATGGAAATGATCATGAACAATCCTACCTTAACTTCTTTCGAGACTTGCATTATCAGATTTTTGTATCAGCGCGGGACTCCGCAATTGGCCGTCAATTTATGGATTCTACTTCACTTTTATATTCTTTGAAGGCGCGATATATCCCGGAGGCGATAAGATTCTGGCCTTCGTCGGTCATAAGAAATTGCTCCTCTTTTGCCTGCGAGAGAAAGCCGGTTTCAATTAATACGCTTGGCATCGTGGTTCTCCACAACACAACAAAGCCAGCTTGTTTCACACCTCGACTGACACGGCCTACCCGCGTTTTAAACTGTTCCTCTACTTTTTGTGCAAAGTGCAGACTGCTAGCCTGATGAGCACTTTGCGTGAGAGACAATAAAATATAGGACTCATCGGAGTTATCAAACCCTTCATAACGCTCGTGGTAATTTTCGTCGAGGAGGATCACTGAATTTTCGCGTTTCGCTACCTCGAAATTATGGTTGTCGACATGAAGACCCATCACAAAGGTTTCAGTGCCCATCGCCTTAGTGCCCGGCAACGAATTAGCGTGAATACAAATAAAAAGATCAGCCTTGTTTTTGTTTGCGATCTCAGCACGCTCGTCAAGAGCCAGGTACTTGTCTGTTTTGCGGGTGTAAATGACCTTTACATCAGGAATGTTCTTTTCTATATATGCACCAAGTTTCAATGCAATTTTTAACGCGACATCCTTTTCTTTTGCTTTCTTGCCGATGGTTCCGGGGTCATGGCCCCCGTGGCCTGCATCTATGACCACAACATCGACCTTGAAATCCGGCTTGATGTATGTACTTGACGAGTTTAGCAGGGTTATTGCTAGCAGCAGAACTGCTAAACCAATAAACCTCCCGGGCAATTCAATGTTCAAAGTATTTACAATAACTTTACGCAAAATTGTAGATTTTTTAGTAAAAGCTAAAGGTATCATTTTGAAAATAGGGTTCGTGCGGCATTCTTCCGTTTTCATTTTCCTGTTTGTTTTTCTCCTCGCATCGAAAGCTTCTGGTCAGATCGAGCCTGCGGTTAATCCTCCTGCCGGTGATCTTTCCATAAAAAACGATACCATTAATAACATCTCAGCAGACACGTTAAAAACTGATACGCTCGGTAACCAGTCACCGGATTCGTTGCAGAACCAGCCGCAAGGCGATATTGAGACTACAATCAACTATACTGCCAGAGATTCTATTCGCACGAATGTGGATGGCAAAATGATTTGGCTTTTTGGGGATGCAAAGATCATATACGGCACTATCGAAGTTCAGGCGGAGGAAATTGTAATTGACTACGCTAGTAATACAATCACTGCACAAGGGGTGAAAGATTCGCTTGGGAACCGCATTGGCTACCCAATCTTCAAGAATGGTACAGAGCTTTACGAGACAAAAGGCATTGTCTATAATTTTAAAACCAAACGGGCAAAAATCAAAGAAGTGGTCACCCAGCAGGGTGAAAGCTTCATTCATAGTGAGACAGCCTTCAAGAACGAACACAACGAAATTTTTAGTACGCGTAACAGCTTCACCACCTGTAATCTCGAACACCCGCACTATGAAATCATTTCAACTAAAACGAAAGCTATTCCTAATGACAAGATAGTCTCGGGACCGTTCTACGTTCTTTTTAATGAAATTCCCCTTCCAGTTGGTTTTCTGTTCGGCATGTTTCCAGCCCAGCGCAAAAGCGCATCCGGCATTATTTTTCCATCATATGGTGAGGAACGTCGGCGTGGCTTTAATTTTCGGGGCGGTGGCTATTTCTTCGACATAAGCGATTACGTGAAATTAGCTGTAACCGGCGACATCTATTCTAAAGGCGGCCATGCTCTTTATTTGAATTCAAATTATACAAAACGTTACGCCTATAATGGATCGTTCAACTTCAGCTATTCGAAAACCCGAACTTCCGACCGCGTTGAAGATGAAAGCGTTTTCAATGACTTCCGACTCACATGGAGTCATTCGCCGCAGTCAAAAGGTACGGGCAGATTCTCCGCATCGGTGAACGCCGCAACGGCAACGTTCAATCAAAATAACAATATGATGTACGGAACGGCGAACGAGCTTTATGCGAACCGAATGAGCAACATAACGGCAAAGCTCAATTCAAACGTTTCATACAACAAACGATTTGCAGGTACACCGTTCTCAATGGGTATTAACTTAAGCCACAACCAGGATTTGGGAACTCGATTGGTTGATTTACCACTGCCTAACCTGTCGTTGAATATGACAAATATTTATCCTTTCCAGCGAGAAGGATTGACTGGGCCGCTCGACAACTTTTCAATCGGCTATACAATGGCGGCAACAAACCGGATTTCCAACAATTTAGGACGATTAACGCCTACTGCCGAACAGGATAGCATTGCCCCTTTTACAATTGAAAACCTGCCGCTGTTTTTCCGGAACGCCAAAAAAGGGATCAGGCATTCGATACCAATATCATACTCGTTCAAGGCGCTGAAGTTCTTTACAGTTTCGCCATCAGTCAATTATGAAGAGAAATGGTATTTCGAAAAACTTGATTACAAGTACGATTTCCCTTCGCAGGAAATTTCTATTGACACGTTAAGACAGTTTAACCGGATTTCAAACTATTCTTTGAGCACCTCATTGACGACGAGGATATATGGAATTTATATTTTCAAACCACAAAGCAAGGTTAAGGCTATTCGTCACATCATTAATCCGAATGTGTCATTTTCATACCAGCCAGACTTTAGTGAAAATCCAGACTACTTTCAACGACTTGTAGATTTCAACGGCGTGGCTATTTCTCCCGGTGATACCGTCTTCAACGATTTGGGGGAGAATAACTTGTTGTATCGCGATGGTTACTATTACAAATCACGCCATGACGGCTTCGCATATGGTGGGTCGACACTCGGTAAGTCTGCGTCAATCAATTTCGGGATTGGCAATAACCTTGAGATGAAAGTGCGCGGAGAAAAAGATAGCGTTGACCGGAAGGTTATGCTCCTCAATAACCTGTCAATCTCATCCGGGTATAACATCCTGGCTGACTCATTTAATCTCGCGAATTTCAGCGTGGCCGCGAACACGAGCATTCTGAACAACCTGATCAACATGAACGTATCTGCGTCGATCGATCCGTATAGCTATTTTGTTCAGTATAGCGCCGAACGACGAACAGATGTTGAGCGACGAATAAACGAATTCGCATGGAAGGCCGGGAAAATTGGACGAATCACCACCGCTACTCTTGCCCTAAACACCAACCTGAATCCGAGCATGCGTGGCAAAGAACAAGAAACAAGAAAAAAAGTTGCTGAAGCCGATATTCCTGAGGCCGACAAGCAACACATCATTCAAAATCCGAATGCGTATGTTGACTTTGAAATACCGTGGAGCCTCAACATTGGTTACAGCCTGAATTATTCGCATCGGTTGAATGCTACGCCGACGGTCGTTCAATCATTGCAGGCGTCAGGTGATTTGTCTCTGTCTGAGAAGTGGAAAATTACTTACAACACCGGCTACGATTTTGAGATGAAAGAACTTACCCAGACGAACCTAGGTATCTCCCGCGATATTCATTGCTGGCAGATGAATCTTACATGGGTTCCATTCGGAAGATTTCAGTCGTACAATTTTACTATTGCGGTAAAGGCATCCGTGCTGCGTGACTTAAAACTTGAGAGGCGAAGACCGTTCCTGGATAACCTCTAGACGATCCTCGCCGTCAATAATTCATCTATCAGAGTTGTCTGAGTGTTACGTCACTTAACAACAAAAGCAAGATTCTTTTCTGTGCTCTCGTGCCCGGACAATACCTCATTATGAACTAGTTCGCCCTTATGATACATTTTCCATGATAAAATCATAATCAGCGCAATTATATCAAGCACTACCAATAGGATACTTCCTTCAGGACCAAATGCGCCACCTGTTAGCAGGTTGTCGGGCATGCTCGTTTGAATGATCGATACTTTGGAAAGCGTTCCGCTATTGCCAAGGCCGAGAACTGCGCCTTGCATCAGATTCCAGGCGAAGTGAATGCCGATCGCCATACCCAGTCGTCCGGTAACAAGAAATGCAGCGGAAAGCATCATGGCGTCAATTGTCAGGTTGATGGTTGTAAGGATGGTTGCGCCTTCGTTAAACGCATGCGCCAGTCCAAAGAGTGGCGAAATGATAATGCAAGCGATCAGTGCACGATTACGTAAATTTTCGATTGCGGGCTTTAGTGCTTCAAAAGCCAGATAAAACAGGAAAGCTCTGAAAAAAACTTCTTCGGCCGTGCTTCCTACAAGCTGGCCAAAGGCTTCAGATGCAAATCCCGCGAGGAAAGAAAAATTGTCAGCGCTCGTCACAAAATAGTTAGTCACCTCAATGTTGCCGGTGACCATCATTAAAGAAAAAAACAAAATAAGCTGAACAGCAGCAATAAGGCATCCAAATGCAAACTCACCAAGCCAGCCAATTGTCGGTGAAAGTCCGTAATGATTGAAGGAAGATTTTTCAAAAAACCGACTTTGGATATAAAGGCCAATAAGAACAGAGGCCAAAAAAAATGCACCGGAGCAGTAACCCCGCGCAAGACCCTCGTCCATAAGGCTTTGCGTAAGCAATTGAAATGGAATGTTGATAACAAAAGTAATAACGATAAATGAGATGAGACGCCAGCAAATGCGAACACGTGAATCTGAATTTAGAAAAATTGTTTTCATGGGTTGGTTGTATTAAGGCAAGACGCCCAATCAAAACAATTTGTTACAAATTAATTCGCTACTGCCAACACGACCTTCGACCTTTGCAACACTTTAAGAAGACTCATCAACATTTCCTCTTCCGCGAACAGTCCGAACTCCCGCTTTTGGTCCGATGGCTTCGGCGATAACACATGTTTCAGTTCATCTTCGCGGTACATGCGCATAATTTCCGGGTGGACATAGTATTTCCGGCACACCGCCACGGTATTCCCCAACAATGAACTTACGTATTGCAACGCGCTGTTAATGCTGCGTTGATAGTCTTCCTTTGTGTTGCATGGCGGTGCTTGCCTGAAGAATTGCAGCATACTCAGCGTGCCTGCCCACGTACGAAAATCTTTCGTTGTGAAATCAGCTCCCAAGACATCTTTGAGATATTGATTGACCTGGCCAGAATCAACTCTACAAGGCTCGTCTTTATCATTGATATATTGGAAGAGTTCCTTGCCGGGGATGGCCTTGCACTGACGTACGGACTTCGCGAATTTTTTACTTTTCAGATGAATCTTATGATAAATTCCCTTCTTGCCTTTGAAGGAAAAAGTAATCTGGTCGCCCTTAATATCAACATGATTATTCTTAAGAGTAGTAAGTCCATACGAGCCATACAATTTTTCATAGCCTTCACTCCCGACGCGGATAAAAGTTCGATCCATTAATCCGATTACGGTGGCGATGATTTTTGATTCCGGGAATCCTGGTTGAGTCAAATCCTTATCAATTTGCTTCCGCAACGATGAAAGTACTTTGCCGAATTCGAACATGCGGTGAAACTTCGTTTCCTGTTGA
>DASPJN010000088.1:0-6981 GCA_035628595.1 Chryseosolibacter sp. | reverse complement strand
TAATGTCGTTTACCAGCAAATGTTTCGATTAGAAAAATGATTCCTTTGTCTTTTGTGTCAAATATGTTGCACATCTGTCCATCAAACTCGAATAGTGACTCGTTATAGTCTGATTCAGGAAGTCCGTTACTCTTAACCTCCTTTAAGTTGTGTGTCACATGCAAGACGTTTGGAAATTTGTCCCTATAGATAAAAATATCTTGATAGTCGGGCTTTCTTAAGTAAAGAGGGAACCCTTCGTATTCAATCTTTTTTGTCAACCATTTTTGTTCCATGATTCTTTCGAAGGATAAATTTGTCCGGTCGCATTACACACAACGTACTTGTGTTTATGCAGTGCGGGCCAGTCGGGACTTAGGAATGAAATGACTAAGGCCCGACAACTCCACACTGTCCCACGTACCCACACGAATTTAAGATTTTATTTTCAGATTTTATCCCGCGTGCCCGCATTGCTTAAACACGTTGTTGTGTGCTGGCGTTGATTTCGTGTGTTGATTTAACTGTCACTATTGGCGATCACGTCCACCATGAATAAAAGGCCGAAGAAGTTTTCCTACGAAGTGCAACGATGTCGCGCGTGATGAAAGTTTTAGAGCGCGTCCGGCGTTGGCTTGCCCGTCAACCGTTTAACGAACCGCAATGATCACCGAAAGTTTTCGAAGCCATCAACCCGTGCGGCTGATGATGAGATGAACGAAGAAGTATGTAACACGGCCGACGAGAATTTTTCAGAACGCTTGCACACAACGTACTTGTGTTTATGCAGTGCGGGCCAGTCGGACTTAGGAATGAAATGACTAAGGCCCGACAACTCCACGCTGTTCCACGTACCCACACGAATTTAAGATTTTATTTTCAGATTTTATCCCGCGTGCCCGCATTGCTTAAACACGTTGTTGTGTGCTGGCGTTGATTTCGTCTGTTGATTTAACTGTCACTATTGGCGATCACGTCCACCATGAATAAAAGGCCGAAGAAGTTTTCCTACGAAGTGCAACGATGTCGCGCGTGATGAAAGTTTTTGTGCGCGTCCGGCGTTGACTTGCCGTCAACCGTTTAATGAAACGCTATGATCACCGAAAGTTATTCGAAGCCTTAAACCGGTGCGGCTGCAGATGAAATGAATGAAGAAGTATGTAACACGGCCGACGAGAATTTTTCAGAACGCTTGCACACAACGTTTATGTATGAAACGTGGCTGGGTTTCAAAGCTGTGTCCTGTCCCACGCGACCGGGCGAATTAAGAAAACCATACTGCAAATTTACACTGGGCTCCAGCCATGTTTTATACATTTTGTTGGCTGCCGTAAATTTATCTCCGCACTTCATAGATAATGTCCTCGTCCATTTTTAATAAAGTGTCAGGTGTCAACTCGCTTAGCTTTAGTTTAATCCTGTCTTTTAATTTTATCCTTTCATCTTCGAGTCCTCCTTTGTACCAATGAAGAAGAAGTCCAAGCTGTTGAATTTTTGTCTCAGTGAATACTTTGTTTATGTAGTCGATCCAGTTTGCGATGTCAACATGAACTCCGTGAACTATTCGGTCATACTTTATTTTATCTTTCTCAATTGTCTTTTCTCTGTCAGTCAACCAGCGTTTAATTTTTGTCTCACTCCATCCCTTTTTCTTCAACTTGTCAACTTCTCGTTTCTCAGTACGTGTCGTGTCGGGCGTGTTTATCCTAGAGACTAAACCTAGTTGAGTTCCACAATCGCAAGTGCTTGTTCTTTTAACCAAGTAGTCCTCATCGGACTTCAATTGTGCCTTTACAAATTCGTTGTCACACTTAACAAATGTAATTGCGTTGTCGTGCCCTATTTTATTAAGCTCGTCCAGTGATACCTTGCTATCAATCAGTCCCGTTATAAAGTGACACATCTCTCGTCAAAATTTATGGCAGCCAACGTTCGCATATAAAGGGTGCCGGCAGACCAAATTAATAATTAAACATCAAACTCTGCCGGCATGATTTATATGCATTGTTGTAGGTAGTTTTGTTATCCCACACTTAATAGAACAACTTGATTGTCTCCAGTCAATTGATCTAAACTGTCTCTCAGAGCTTTAATTCCTTCAATTTCAGCTTTCGCTAATTCAGGATCTTCGTTTTCTGAAAAGTCCTTATTAAATGCAATTAATTCGTCAGTGCTAAATTTGTCGGGAGTCAACTTGTCAAGGTACGCTTGTCGATGATCATATGTTAAAATGATTGTCGAATTCTGTCGCCTCTCAACAATAGAGTTTGCAATGTCGTCATATTTACTTTTTAACAAGTCGATTCCCTTGTTCTCCACGAGAAATATCAATAAGTCAGCGAAGACGTATCCAGAGTATTCAAAGTCCCTCAGTTTTTTTGAGTTTGCATTCAAATAGTCCCAATAGGTGTCTATCGTTTTTTTGCTGAAAAGCTTCTTTTCAATTTTTACTTCAGCATTGTCCCGAAGTTCGTTCAACTTGGATGTTTCAATAAGTCTGAAGTCGGCTATGGCTGACATGGGCTTGTGTGGTTTTTAATTCTTTGGTTTAGTATGGAGTCACTGTCCAACAAAATTGCCTACAACGTGCTAGTGTTTATGCAGTGCGGGCCAGTCGGGACTTAGGAATGAAATGACTAAGGCCCGACAACTCCACACTGTCCCACGTACCCACACGAATTTAAGATTTTATTTTCAGATTCTACCCCGCGTTCCCGCATTGCTTAAACACGTTGTTGTGTGCTGGCGTTGATTTCGTCTGTTGATTTAACCGTCACCGTCGGCGATCACGTCCACCGTGAATAAAAGGCCGAAGAAGTTTTCTTACGAAGAGCAACAATGTCGCGCGTGATGAAAGTGTTTGTGCGCGTCTGGCGTTGGCTTGCCGTCAACCGTTTAATGAAACGCAATGATCACCGAAAGTTATTCGAAGCAACCCGTGCGGCTGTAGATGAGATGAACGAAGAAGTTTGTAACACGGCCGACGAGAATTTGTTCAGAACGCTTGCACACAACGGTCAGTATATAAAGCGTATGCGGTCTAGAAACCAAGTCGTTATCAAGCGTTGGTGAATAAATTTACTTGCAGAAATTGTGATAGCAAAATGAACCCGCATATGATTTATATACCCGTGTTGGCAGCAGTACACTTCTCATTTTTCAGGGAATCCAAGCTTGGTCCATAGTTCTTCAAATGTGTATTTTCCGATATCTATAACCTGTCCTGTTCTGTCAATGTATCCATTTTTAACACATTTAATTGAATAGTGATTACAACCCTCTTCAGTATGACTTGTGTCCCAAGGAATTTTTTTGCAGTTCTCGCCAATTATTGCGTAGTCGTTGTTAAAAGCAGTCACTTGTTCAAATCTAGGACTAATTACGACTTTACCCTTCTCGTCCGCAAAACCTATTTTCTGTCTTTCATCAACAATTCTTATTCTATTAAAATTAAGTTCGTCTGGCGATGGTTCTCCTTCACTCGTATTGTAAACCTGAAATAGAAAGTTTTCGTTAAAGTCTATAGCCCACCAGCCTTTTCTGTCCTTTGGTGCAACAACTAGAAAGTTCTCAACTGTGTCATCAAAGCACACCAAGTAATTATCCGGATTAAGTTTAAGAATCGTGTCATTTTTCGAGTTGATTACGGAGTATAGGTAATTGTTCCCAGAAGTGGCACTAAGGACTACGAACTTATCAGACTGGAAAATTTCCTTATCAGAACAAGAAAATAATATTATTACTCCTAACATGATCAGTAGCTCTTTCATATTGTAAAAGTGGAAATGTATTGCTGCCAACTACTGGATATATGCACCACTCAGATATATATGCACCTTCAGGTGCTTATATATTGAATTTGGCGGGCCAGTAGGACTGTAAAGTTAACCATTTACCCACAATCACACATCCAGGTCGTCCAACGGACTCACAATACTTGAAAACCCCGCCCGCGTAACATACGCATAAAGCTCCGTTGTCCTGCTCGAATTATGCCCCAGCAATGCCTGGATGTATCGAAGATCTGTTCCCCGCTCCAATAAATGAGTCGCGAAACTGTGGCGCAGTGAATGAACCGTCGCGTCTTTCTTGATTCCTGCCCGCTCCATTGCGAGCTTGAAAACTTTCTGAACAGTCGACTCGCCATACTGCTCTCCATCCGCTCCCTCAAAAACCCATTTCTTTGGTTGATACTCCTTATAATATGTCTCCAATACCCGCACCAGCTTCTTCGACAGAACCGTGTTCCGGTCTTTGTTGCCCTTCGCTCTTCGAATATCAATCTGGTTCAACGAAAGATCAATGTCCTTAAGCCTGAGATTGATGGCTTCACTTCGGCGCAAGCCCGCAGAATAGATCAGTAGTAGCATGTCCGGTGTTTGAGGTTTACACATGCATTGAGTAGTTGTTCAACTTCCTCTTTGCTGAAAACAACCGGAAGCTTCTTCTCTTTCATTGGACGTTCAAACGCGTATCGCATCCGGTCATCACCACTAACTTTCTCGTAATAGAACTTGATGGCATTGATCACCACGTTCTGCGTTGAGATGGATACATTCCGCTTCTTTATTAAGTGCTGCATGTATGCCCTGATCTCCGCCTCACCGAGCGCATCAATAGCCTTGTCCGGGTAGTACCGTAAAAAGGAAACAAGCTGCGAACAGTAATGCGAATCGTTGCCCCGCTATAACGCTTTCGCGTAAGTAGATCAATGTAGTCCGCCGGACATTCGATATCGACATTGACAAGCCACGATGGAGGGTTCCCCAGTTCATCAATCACAACAGCATGGTCGTGCACCGCTTTGCGCAGCTCGTCTACCAGTGATGGCCACGGTATCACCACCCAGCCACTGCAACTTTTGCTGAAACGAACGTCTGCGACCTGTCGAGTCATCTTTTGGATCTTGAAGTCCTTTTTAAAGAATATTCCGGTCTTCCATACACCGTAATGCTCAATGGGCTCGACAATAATAACAGGAAGTGAGTCCGCTGTCGCGGCATTGGATTGAGTCATGGGTCTTAGTTGTCGGACTAAAATATGACTTACCACGTAAAATCTCAAATCACTATTCTGCGTGCGGTGTCTTGCACGCGTCGTTGCCGGCTTCGAATAGCAAAAAGTTCCGTATAAGATGACGCCTTCTCTCGTTCAAACTACCGAAAGTGCCATGTAAAGTGAGCGGCTCCCTCAGTAGAACTACCGAAAGTGACATATAAAGCGAAGGCTTCCCCACTTCAGACTGCCGAAAGTGCTATATAATGTCAGCTCTCCTTTGATTCAGGCTGCCGAAAGGGTTCATTAAAGTGGGCTCTTCCACAGTGCAGGTTAACAAAAGAGCTGTATAATACGAGGTGTTCCCTTATGCGGATCAGCCAAAGTGCCACATAAGGCGAGCTATTACCCTGTGCGGATTGTGAGTACATCCTATAACACGGATCCCTGCCAACCTTAAACCTCAAACCTTAAACCCTAAACAACCTCAAACCTTTTCCTTTATCTTAAACGGAAACTATTCATTCATCGCCTGTCATGTTCAAGCAACGGTTTTAATAGTCGCTTCAACGCTTACTTCTTGTTTTCAAGACGTTCGTATGAAACCTGCATACAGCCGCTCCGTTAAAATAAGTATAACTAAAAACAAAAGTTATGAAATCTACAATCCAACAACAGGTCGCAGCCTTCGACAAGGTCTTGGGCTTTTGCGGCACCCTCGGCTCCCGTTATCAGCCGATTAAGGAATCTATCAACCCCTCCGGTCTCCAGGAGACGCTTCTACGGGCGAAGCAGTCGATGGAACTGGTAAACGTATGGTGGGAGGCTAACACCTCAGCGATTAGCGAACGATCGCGCGTCCACCGTCAACTGCCAGTGTTGACAACTCGCGTAGTGAATAGCCTGGCTCTCGCGGGTGCTCCATCACAACTTATCGAGGATGTGATGAACATCAAGCGCAGGTTCTACTACCAAAAGCCAGAGAAGAATGGCACGAAGCAGGCCGAACCAAATGTTTCTGGAAAAGGGAATCCTGCTGCGCAGCTGAGTTACCTTTCGATGGCCGAGCTGTTTGAGAAGTTCTTGCAATTGGTGAAAAGCTTTCGGGCGTACGCATCGAATGAAACCGATCTTACCATTGAAAGCCTTCAGCAACACCTTGCTTTGTTAAAACGGTTGTCTGACAACGTACGTGCAACCGAGATCCAGCTTGCTGTTGCAAGAAGCAATCGCAATGAAATCATCAGAGCCATGATGAAAGAAGCTGGTGACGTGAAGCGCTACATCCGTGCAGCATTTGGCCACGCAAGTGAAGAATTCAGATTTGTCACTAAAATCAAGTTTCACTAAACACTGATCAAATGCAATTACCAGTTTGAATCCCTCGTTGACATCGTCAGCGGGGGTTCTTTTTTTACATCCGCCCTTTATTTGCCGAAGATCAAATCCATTTACTGATAAAATCATCACCCGTCAATCGCATATCAGTATTATTTTTCCTTTTAGCAACGAGGCAATTGCCGCGGGTTATGAAACACCGCATTTCGATCCGTGCGAATCCTGAGCCCGGCCTGTGCGCACGAGAGCAGCGCGCGAAGGATCTTCTCGACCGGTCATCACAGCGACACATTCGGTTTCCCCATCCTCAATCGTCAACGCCCGATGCATTCACTTCTAAAATCAAAAACCGCTAATCGACAATCGTTTATTAGCATTTGCTTTGGCCACAAGGCCCCAAAACACTAATCGCCTTACGTCGCGCAGCATTTCGATCCGTGCGAATCCTGAGCCTGGCCTGTGCGCACGAGAGCAGCGCGCGAAGGATCTTCTCGGCCTTGTCATTACAGCGACACATTCGGTGTCCCCGTCCTCAATCGTCAACGCCCGATGCATTCACTTCTAAAATCAAAAAATCGTTAGTCGTCAATTGTATATCAGCATTTGTATTTCACGAAGTCGAATGCGCGGTCTGAGCAAAGCTGAGTGAAACGCAGATGTTTCGCTGTG
>DASPJN010000087.1:0-2143 GCA_035628595.1 Chryseosolibacter sp. | reverse complement strand
GATGAGCATGGCATATATACAAGCGGTGGCGCGTATTCATATCTCACACTCGTACTTTACCTCATTGAAAAATATTGCGGTCGCGCGGCGGCAATATTTTGCGCGAAGATATTTGCAATTGATATTGATCGCGAAAGCCAGTCGCCATTTATGATGTTCAGTGGACAGAAAGAACACGAGGACGAATCCATTAAGAAGGCGCAGGAATTTATTGAGAGCAATTTCCAGGAAAAAATTACGGTAGATGATCTCGCTGATCGCGTGGCATTGAGCAGACGGAACCTTGAGCGTCGTTTTAAGAAAGCAACATCCAACACTGTGATCGAATACATCCAACGCGTTAAAATTGAAGCGGCGAAAATGAGTCTCGAGTCAACCCAGGAAAACGTCAACGAAGTCATGTATAAAGTTGGATATACCGATACGAAAGCATTTCGAAACACTTTCAAGAAAATTACCGGGCTTTCTCCCGTGCAGTATCGCACCAAGTACAACGCCCAAGTGTTAGGCTGAGGTTATGCGTCGCTGGTGTTTGTGAATCTGCCACAATGCAAATGCGAAGGCAAGATTCTTCAGCGTATTGGAAAGGTTGTGCAATATCCATGATCCGTAAAAATTTCTATATGAATCTGAGAGAATATCCGTTGCCAACAGGAAAGAAAAAAAAGCGCCGGAGAAGTAGACAACTACGCCAATCACAATCCAAAAATCCGGCGAACGTTCAATGAAAATGTCAGCTTCCATTTGATAAATGTGATAGAAGAAGAGGAAGCAAAAGCTGATCATCATGACCGCCTCCAGTGCGCGCGCATTCGCGTTGAACGTTTCAATGGGCTCAAGGAAGATTGAGTTGAGGACATAAAAGGTCAGGTATAGAAGGGAAACGCCGATAATGTATCGGCGTTTCAATATAAGACTTGCAAAAAAAACACTTAACAGCAACGCCTCAATAAATCCATAAATATGCGCAACCCATAAGTTGTTTACGCCGCTTTCTGCCATCCAATACATAATTACATCGCATGTTATCGACACGCCCAACAACAAGGTAATTATCCTGGCTGGTAGGCTTAGACGCTTGTAAATTATTAAGCCAAGGCCAATCCCAAGACATGGTGAAAGAATTGAAAAGAATTTCAGCAGGTCCTCCATTAATTAGTTACACTGATTTGGGCATGGAGATGATGTATTGAGCACTGGCGTTGCATCAAACAATGCTGAGTCGATATTAGACTTCCCTTTAGCCGGAGAACTAGATTTGTCAATATAAGGAGGATCAATAGGGACAACATTTTGTCCATCCCGCCTCACTGGAACAAGGAGTACATCTTGATGCGGTTTACCGCCGGTCTCAGATATGACCAAATAAACACGTGCTCCGATTATCGCTTCAGGATCTTCTTTAGGTTTCAAACTGTCCTTATCAATTTTTTTCATCAACTCTTTTAATCGCTTTCTACCAAAGTAAAAGCCGTATAGAGCCTGCTTCACGTCTTGATTGTTGTTTTCCAGAAATGTCTTATAGGCGTCTAGTTTTTTTCTTGCGTCTTCTTCAGTAATAAGCTCGCCAGTATTCTCGTCCCTCGGCTTAGTACAAAGCTCTTCCAACAGTGCGCCGTCATAGGTAATAAATTGTTGTTTGCACTCTTCTTTCGCAGGCTTGCTGCAATTTGTTACGAATATGCTGACGGTAATGACAGCAATCAATACGGTAATTTTTTTCATGGGTTTATAAGGTTATTTCCTCAAATGTACAACCACAGTTCTCGGTGTAAATACCCCAAAGGGAGTATTCTGCGATGTATGTGAAAAAACTCCGTATTCTTAAATGGGAATCGGCTCACCTAATCCAACAACCAGGAGGCAACCGTTAGGCTATTAGCTTACCAACTTCAACTGTGCCGAATTCAATTGATCGTAAATATTTTCGTCGATCTCCTGGTAAAAGATTGTGTTGCCGAGACTTACTGTTAGCTGATGCTGGAAATCTTTGATGATCGCATCATACCTTTCCAGATCCAGCGGACCATTTGCCAGTTCGGAGAGACGGTGTAACAAAGGTTTTAATTCCTGGGCGTTCAGTCTTTTGCCGAACTTGTAATCCAGATAGGCGTTTGGATCAGAAGTGATTCTGCTAATCAAC
>DASPJN010000086.1:0-17459 GCA_035628595.1 Chryseosolibacter sp. | reverse complement strand
GCTTTTTCAATTGCAGAAATACAGGTCGCACTTACCGGGAAAGCACGAATTCCTGATCGAGTATTTTCAGAGTGACGAGGGTTATCATGTATTGATGTATCCATTCGAAGGACGCTTTGTGCATGAAGGCATTGCAGCTTTGGTGGCATATCGGATCGCGCAAATTCAGCCAATAACCTTTTCGATTGCCATGAATGATTATGGGTTCGAACTTTTGTCAGATCAACCGATTCCAATTGATGAAGCTGTGGAAACAGATGTGCTGGGCATCGATAATCTGAGTCACGACATTCAGGCAAGCATCAATTCAATTGAAATGGCGCGCCGCAAATTTCGCGACATCGCCGCAATTTCTGGCCTTGTCTTTAAAGGATATCCTGGTAAACCGGTAAAAGACAAACACCTTCAATCTTCATCGCAATTATTCTTTAATGTGTTCCACGATTACGATTCGCATAATCTTTTGCTGCGCCAGGCCTATGAGGAGGTGATGGATTTCCAACTGGAAGAGGCGCGCATGCGACGAGCGCTCGAAAGAATTGCGAATCAGCGCATCATCATTATGCGTCCGGATAAACCCACGCCATTTGCATTCCCGATCATGGTGGACCGTTTGCGCGAAAAGCTAACAACAGAAAAGATTGAAGACAGAATTAAGAAGATGGCTATTCAATACGCAGAAGAATAAGATGTTGATTGTAGAACCAAAAGTCGCAAACTGAAGGAATCGGAAGGACAACTGCAGGGATTTTCCCCTCGTAATATACGATTCGAAATACCTGGTATAAGACGGGAGGCACATAGTATAAGATTGGAACTACGTAGTATACGTTTGGAGGTGCCTGTGCAAGGGTTGGAGGGACATCTGCAAAGATTCGAACGTCGTGTGCAAGGATTGGAGGTACAACTGGAAGGATTGGAACCTCGTGTGCAAGGATTTCGGGCCCATGATATACAATTGGAAGGATGACTGTGACCTTCTTTCTAATTAGGACTATTAATTGCACCTATCTAGTAGAAGGCGTATGCAGGTTACTGCATATTTTTATAAAGGTTGAACTGTGGCTGATCGAAAATATCATAGAAGACTGACTGACTACACGACATTACCGTTATCATCCAATTCCAAAAACGGATTGAAAGCGATCTCCCACAGATTCCCATCAGGATCAGCGACGTAACTACTGTAGCCGCCCCAGGAAACTTTTTGAGGCTCTTTCACAACCTTTGCTCCACGCGTGCGCACGGTTTGTACAAGCTCATCAACTTCCTTTTCGGAACGCAGATTATGCGCAAGCGAGAATTTTCTAAAGCCGCTTCCATTCGCATCTACTCCTGCATCTTCAGCAAGCGCTTTTTCGCCGAACAATGATAAAAGGATACCATTCAGTTTTAAGAACACGACATTGTCATTGCTCATCGGCAACGCCTTCCATCCAAAAACATCTTCGTAAAATTGTTGCGCTTGTTTCAAGTCTGAAACACCAAGTGTAATAAGTGTGATTCGTGACTGCACCTTATTATCCCGTTATGGCTCTGAATAAAAGAAACAACGTTCCTGACAGGATCATTACAACGGGTAGCGTAAGAAACCACGCAATTAAAATATTGCGGATCGTGTCAGCTTGTAAATTTTTTATCCCTTTGCTGGCCACCATACTTCCTGCAATACCCGACGAAAGTACGTGGGTGGTACTTACCGGAAGTCCGAAATAGGTTGATAATCCAATGGTGGAGGCCGCAACAAGTTCGGCACTCGCGCCTTGCGCATAAGTCAGGTGCTCCTTACCGATCTTTTCGCCAATCGTTTTTACAATTCGTTTCCACCCGATCATCGTACCGATACCAAGCGAAATGGCAATCAATACAATTACCCAGCGGGGTGAATAGTCAGTGATGCCTTTCACTTTTTTGATTTCTTTTTCGAAAACATCGCGCTCAGCTTTACTCATTTTCACGTCTTCGTTTTTGAGCAACGTTTTCATATTCCGATCTACCAGAAGAATATCGCGACGAACCATAAAACGTTCTTCTTCCGGAATCATTTCAACCGATGCTTTACCTCCGAGCTGTGATGAAAGTGATTGCGTCATTGCCAGTGACTGGCTCAGCCGTGCGCGGTCAGATAAGGATAGGGGCACTGAATCAATTGAGGAGATCACGTTCTCAATTCGTGTGAGCGGTTGCGAAAGAGAGGACGGGTCGAAGTTTGTATTGAGCGCAAAATATACCGGGACAATTCCAATCAAAATCAACATCATCAGGCCGACACCTTTTTGCCCGTCATTTGATCCATGCGCCGTACTTACGCCTGTGCATGTAAGAATCAGCAGCAGACGTATTCCCCACGGAGGTGGTGCATTCTTTTTCGGCTCCTTGAATAACAATTCCCCGTTTTTTGTTTTCTTCGTCAGTGTTCGGATTACAAACATGACGACGATTGTCATCGTAAAACCAAATAATGGAGAAACCAACAACGACAATCCGATATCACTTGCTTTTCCCCAATTAACGGCTGTTTCACTGATACCAGGCAGCAGCGAGTAGGCAACGCCGACACCGAGAATTGATCCGATCAGTGTATGAGAACTTGAGCAGGGAATTCCGAAATACCAGGTGAGCAGATTCCAGAATATCGCGCTGAGCAACAACGCCATGACCATCGCAATACTATGCGCGATGTTTTGGTCAATGAGCGATTCTACCGGAAGTAGATTAATAATCCCGACTGCGACACCGATGCCGCCAATGAAAACGCCGATAAAGTTGCAAACGCCCGAGAGAATTACGGCTGTCCACGGCTTTAAGGAATTTGTATATATGACAGTGGCGACTGCGTTGGCGGTATCATGGAATCCGTTAACAAACTCAAATCCACAGGCAGCAACAAGACAAATGATCAGAAGAAGTGAATACGACAGGTCTAAGTCGAACATAGATTAACGTTTCCGTCGCAATCTAATTTAAATCGGGCGGTGAAATATTACCCCAGCGCTAACTTTTTAGATTTTATCCGTAAAAATGTGATACACCTTTGATAATCAGTTATTTACTTGCGGTCTCATCACCTTTTTTCTGCTTGAAAAGCCAGTGCATCAAATGTGGTTCGCGATAAGCATAAACCCAACTGTTATGTTCAACATCCGGGTACTCGCTGTATCCTGGTAATCCACCAGCGTCCTGTAAAGCTTTTATCATTCGTCGCGATTGCGAGGGTATTACAATCTTATCCTTCGCGCCGTGAAATGCCCACAACGGTATGTGCTGGATCTGCGACGCGGTTTTCACATCTCCGCCACCGCAGATGGGTACTGCTGCTGCAAATTTTTGCGGATAACGGGCAATCAGATCCCACGTTCCATATCCGCCCATCGAAAGTCCGGTTATGTAGATTCTCGATTCGTCAATTGGATATTCAACGATGATTTTTTCAATTAAAGTAATCACCATTTTCATGGGATCACTTGGATTTTTCGACAATGTTGCGTTCTCTGAATTCCCGGTGAAGTCGGCCCACCATTTTCCTTTCGGACACTGAGGCGCAACCAGGTAGCATGGGTACTTGCCCCGGTATTTTTCGTCGAGAAATAATTCTCTGATATGTTTTATCTGTGCTTCGTTATCATTACCGCGCTCGCCGGCGCCGTGAAGAAATATCACAAGTGGAAATTTGTCGAACGATTGAGGATTAACAGGTTTTAACAGCCGGTATGGCAGCGAGTCCCCTGACGATGTGTAAATGAGATTGTCGAACAGATCCATTTTCTGTGCAAATGATGAAAATCCTGACATCAACAGGGCAGTAAAAAACAAAATAAATCTGTGCATCGGCTAAACTGTTATCTTGCGAGTTCATCTAAAATTATATTCCTGCTCCCGATGGAGATTGAAATTCTTGGTGAAGAGGTATCATTGTTTCCACAGAAAGTCATGTTCTGGAAGAAGCATGGAATTCTATTAGTTGCCGATCTCCACCTGGGTAAAGTTAATCACTTCAGAAGATCAGGAATTCCAGTTCCGGCGCGTGCAAATGACCATAACCTGGAAATGTTGGTCGACGTGGTTACGCTGACCCATCCGTCACGTGTTATCTTCCTGGGTGATTTGTTCCACAGCCACTATAATCCCGAGTGGGAAGTTTTCGGGGAACTGGTGAAACATTTCAGTGCGATTTCATTTGAGCTGGTGATCGGTAATCACGATATCATGAGTGATCTGCAATATGCGCGCAAGGGAATTATCCTTCATGAGCAACTGATTATCGGGCCATTTATTTTCACCCATCATCCTTTGGAGGATATCCCTTCCAATGCATACAACATTGCCGGACACATTCATCCTGGCGTTCACTTACGTGGAAAAGGAAAGCAGGCAATGACCCTTCCATGCTTCTATTTTGGTTTAAGACAGGGCTTGCTCCCGGCCTTTGGTACCTTCACCGGACTTGCGCGGATTGCACCTAAGAAAAATGACAAGGTTTTTGTTGTAGCAGATAACAAAATAATGGCTGTATGATGAAAAAGATATTTTTGCTTGTTTTTGCTTGTGTCTTCGCTGATGCATCCGGGCAGGATGTTAAAAGATTATCACTCTTGTTTCTTGGCGATATCATGCAGCACGATTCGCAGATAGCGGATGCGTTGAACCCGGTAACAGGCAAATACGATTACGAGCCCTGCTTTCAGTTTGTGAAGCCGTACACGCGGGCTGTCGATCTCGCGATCGGTAACCTCGAATTAACAACGGCAGGACCGCCGTACAAAGGTTATCCTCAATTCGGTGCCCCGGATGAATTGCTCGTTGCGTTAAAAGATATGGGCATGGATGTTCTTGTTACAGCCAACAATCATTGTGTTGACCGTGGCAGAAAAGGGCTTGAACGGACAATCCACATGCTCGACAGTTTTGGGATTTCGCACACCGGCACTTTTGTGGAGTCAAAGGAAAAAGAAAAGCTCCATCCGCTACTGATCGAAAAAGATAGCTTTCGACTGGCATTGTTAAACTATACGTACGGCACGAATGGTTTACCAGTAACCAAACCGAACATTGTCAACATGATTGAGCCGGAGAAGATCGCGAAGGATCTCTCGCTTGCACGCTCGATGAAACCAGATGCAATTATTGTGTTTATTCATTGGGGAGGCGAGTATCAAAGATTGCCTTCATCGTGGCAGAAGGATCTTGGTGGGATGCTTTTTAAGAACGGCGCAGATATCGTGATCGGTGCACATCCTCATGTTATTCAACCGATGTCGTGGGATAAAAGCGCAAACAAACTGATCGCGTATTCCCTTGGTAATTTTGTGTCGGGGCAACGCAAACGATATACGGATGGCGGTGCAATGATTCGTATTGAACTCGAGAAAACATTTGTCAACGATTCAGTAAGTAATACACGCATTGATACTGCCGGGTATATACTGGAATGGGTGGAGCGCGATGCGAAGAAAAATTATTTTGTGATGCCAGTCCCGACTGTTGAAAGTAAGACTTTTGAGAAGAAGATGGGTGACGCATCAACGCTTGCATATAAAACTTTTGTTGATGATTCACGTTCGTTACTTGCCGAGCATAATATTAATATCAGTGAATATGCGAGCGCTCCTGATTATTTTGTTGAGTTTGATGGCACCGCTTCCGACACACTTAGCGTGAAAAAGTTGTTCGAGTTTTCGGCCGACCTACGAATGGTCATCGACATATCGGCACAGAAAATTCATGTGGGCCCATTTACGTTACCGGATGCGCATCATTTTCAAAGAAAGCTGCGCCGACCAACACAAATTCGATTAAAAGAAGATTAACGTCTGCGTCTTTTTGCTTTCGGTTTCTTCGGAGCGCCGCCTCCGTTGGTCATGATCACACCAATCGAGAATTCAAGTCCGGTCATGTCAATTTTCGATTGAGCATAGTCGAATGATCTGGTTTCCATTGAAGTATCGCCGCCCGAGTACGAACCTGAGAGTGGAAACTTTGCCTCACCGACGAGGTAATTGGTTTCCAGTGATATACCAACCTGACTCGTTACGTATACAGTGAATTCGAAGCCTGCATGATATCCAAAGCCCGGATGGTTTTTGAAACTCGCTGTCGTGTTTGCAACTTCCCACTGCTCGTATGTTCTGATCGCCCTGTCGAGGTTGCCATAGTTAATTCGCTGGTCGAATCCATAAAAGAAAAACCCGCCGCCCTTAATGTCAAACTGGAAACTTGAGCCACGTAATTGTAAAACCAGTTCGGCAGGAACGAGAACGGTGAAATTCGGTCCGAGAAGGGACTTTTTACTTTCAAAGGGAAGTCCTTTAAGATTCAATCCCGACATTCTGTAAAGTGACACACCTGTTTCCAACGCCAAAAATTTATTCAGATCAACCCCAATTCCCCGAATAGAAAACGGACTGATCGGTGTTGAGAACTCGCCATTCTTCGGGATGAAGTAAGAGAATGACAATCCAAAATCCTGTGCGCATAATGTTGTCGTTGCGGTCAGGAGTATTGTCAATGATAGAATTCTTATGTACAATCTCATTTTATTTCTTGTTGTAGTCGCTGTATAGCATCTGTTGATACGCTTTGCTTCTTTCCAGATCGTCAGCATCGGCAGCGCGGTTCACCATTAATTGTTTACCGGCGTTTTCGTATACGATGTAAGTGCTGTCGCGAACGAAACCATAGCCATCATTAAAAAAGTAAGCTGCAAATGAATTTATTCCCGGCGATAGAACATTTTTACTGAAACGGAATTCTGAATGTGGACGGTCTAGTTGCGCGAGCAATGTATTGGCAAGATCAGTCTGATTTGCAAATGTATGGATCACCGTATCTTTTCTAATTGAGCCGCCAATCATCAGCAGTGGAATTCTGAATCGTTCTTTATTCCGCGCATCCTTGTTGCCAGGGTAACGATGCCCATGATCCGCTACTAAAATTACAACTGTATTTTCCCACCATGTTGTTCGCTTCGCTTTGTCGATGAAAATTCCGATCGTGCTGTCTGTATAATAGCATGAGTTTAAAAATAGTGATTCCTCGTCCATACCCTTGATGTGAGGCTTCATAGGAACATCAAAAGGTTCGTGACTGCTTAGCGTAAGCACAACTTTGAAAAATGGATTGCTGGCGGTGTCGCATTCAGTGAATGCCCGGTCAAGAACAATGTGATCGTGAACACCCCATTTGCTTTCATTCACTTCAGCGGGGAAGTCGTCTTCTGTTGTCACATTGTCGAACTGGCAATTAGTGATATAGGAGCGGAAGTTCGCGAAATCAATGTCCCCGCCATACACAAATGATGTTTGATATCCGAGCGAATCCATATAATGATTCAGATAGGGAAGTCGTTGTGTTTTTGCCGGGAACTTGATGATGGAGGTTGTTGGCTGCGCGGGATAGCCACTTAAAATGCTGATCAATCCCTTATCAGTTCTGTCGCCGCTTGAATAAAAGTTAGTGAAGAGAATGCCGTCGTCGCAAAGCTCATTGAGGTTGGGTGTGATCCCTTTCATTCCACCAAGCGGTTCGATGACATCTGCTGTAAAACTTTCGAGAATGAACAAGATAACGTTTGGCCGCCGTGTTTCAAACAATTGGATCGTCGAGTCGCTTTGCTGATATAGATCTTCAAAGTAGGCCTGCGCTTTTTCTTGATCATAGAAATTTTCGGGGTACCGGACGTTTGCAGATTTACGAAGACTGTTCATAAAGTTCCAGATCACATTGATCGCTGCGTGATTTGCAAAGGCGCTCGTCTTGTGAAAATAGACGAATCCGGTATTCATTGGCGCTACTGTAAAGCTTCCGCGAATTGGAATAAATAATAGTCCTGTAATCACCAGCATCAAAAAGAGAGTTTTGATTGATGCTTTGTTCCGAAGTGTTATGCTTGCAGATATTGTTCGCCAGTACAAATAAAGGAAGCCCGTAAAAAGCAGAATGAAAATGAGCAGCAGCTTTAATGTAATCCAGATTGAAATACTTCCGATGGCTTCTGAGCCGATGTACATGAAGGGCGTGGTGTTTAGTCGGAATCCCCAATGCCGGTACAGTTCGATGTCTATAACCACGATGATTGACGCAAGAAGGAGCAATACGACAATTGTTGTATGAAAGGTAATGCGAAACCATTTCCTCGTGGAGAAGATTGAAGCGCAAAGTAGAAGCCCCGGAATTGCTAACAGATAGCCAGTCAAACTCAGATCCATCTTAAAGCCATGTGCAAAAGTGAGGAAGATTTCAGAAGCGGAGAGGTTTGCCGCATGTTCATAGTTGTAGACAAGAAATACGAGCCTGATTACAATCTGGAAAGCGATCCAGTATAACGCCACGAATCCAAATAGCTTTAAGCGATTTCGCATGTAGTCATTTTACCGGTGCAAAGATAACAGCTCCCGCTTTTGAAAAAATCTCTTTAACATTGCATTCATTCACTACGCTATGTTTCGCATCTTTTTTATTAGCATTCTTACCGTCATCCTTCTGACACGCTGTAGTAAACGCCCGGATGGAGATTTAATTATTGTTGGCAAAATTTACACGGTCGACGAACAGCAACCCATTGTTGAGTCGGTAGTCGTTTCAGGCGGCAGGATCACATTCGCAGGAAGCCGGGATGAAGGCCTCGCGTATAAAGGCGAAAAAACCCGCGTCATCGAGTTAGGAGAAAACATCATGACACCGGGATTTATCGAAGGTCACGGCCACATCATGGGCGTTGGTTATAACGAGTTGAATCTTGATTTGATGTCGGTAACGAGTTATGAAGAGCTTGTTCAAAAAGTAAAAGAGGCTGTTGCGAAAGCCAAACCCGGACAATGGATCCAAGGCAGAGGCTGGCACCAGGACAAATGGAGTGTGAAGCCGGATAAGATGGTGAACGGTTTTCAAACCCATCACGACCTGTCCGAAGTATCTCCCGACAATCCTGTTTTTCTGCGTCATGCGAGTGGGCATGCTGCGATCGCCAACGCAAAAGCAATGGAGATCGCCGGCGTTAACCAGCTTTCAAATGAAGCATTGAAGAAGGGTACTGACTCCGAAGAGGGTGGCGAAGTGATTCGTGACGAGCTGGGTAATCCGACGGGTATTTTTAATGAGCGGGCGATGACGTTGATCGCCCAACATATTCCCGACGATACGGAGGAGACTAATGAGCAGGCGCTTGCTCTGGCGATGGATGCATGCCTGCGAAATGGTATCACAGGATTTCATGACGCAGGTGCGAGCAGAGAGGACATTGCGTTGTTTTCGAAATTTCGCAATGAAGGAAAATTGCCAGTGCGGTTGTACGTAATGATCACCGGTTGGGACCGCGACCTTATCCAGGAGTGGTATCGCAAAGGGCCGTTGGTGGATGAGGAAAAAAATCTGTTAACAATCCGTTCCATTAAGCTTAACTGCGATGGAGCGCTTGGCTCGCGCGGGGCCTGGCTTCTTGAACCATACACTGATCGTCCGGATTTCAGTGGCATGGCTACTTTGTCGATGGATACCGTTTTGAAGACTTCGAAGGATGCCCTTCAATACGGTTTTCAGGTTTGCTCGCATGCCATCGGCGACAGAGCAAATCGCGAAATTCTCGACAGGTATGAAGAAGCATTCAAGTTTAATCCGGCTAAAGCAAAGGATCACCGGTTTCGAATTGAACATGCACAACACATCGATCCCGTGGATCTGCCACGATTCAGTAGCCTGGGCGTTGTTCCTGCGATGCAGGCGATTCACATGGCATCTGACAGGCCGTGGGCAATTGATCGGTTGGGAGAGAAACGGATCAGGGAAGGTGCGTACATGTGGCAATCACTACTTAAATCTGGAGTGCCCATTGTGAATGGAACGGATGCACCGGTTGAGCCACTCAATCCAATACCATGTTTCTATGCAAGCGTGACGCGAAAGACATTAATGGGAGAACCCGAGGGTGGTTATGAACCCGAAGAACGCTTGACGCGTGAACAGGCGCTTCGATCTTACACGCTTGATGCGGCGTACGGAGCGTTTGAAGAAAAAATAAAAGGTTCGATCCAAAGGGGAAAGCTTGCCGACTTCACAATTTTTTCAAAGGATCTGATGACAATTCCTGAGAAGGAAATTCTTAAGACAAAAGTACTGATGACGATTGTTGGCGGCGAGGTGAAGTTTGAAAAAAAATAAAGGAAGGCTTTTGACCTTCCTTTAAACAATTTCTTTCAGGGGACTAGTCGACCAGGAATTTATCCGCTTTCTTCTTTACCATTGAGCGATCAGCAGTGATAGAAGGGTCGCTGTAAACGTGTTGTGATACTTCAGCAACAACGCCTTTCTTGTATCCTAACTTCTCAGCCATTTGCTCGCAGAACACAACTTCGCTTCTGAAAACCTGTCCATCCATTTTCATGAGTTGGATGAGGTAGTACAGATGCTCGAATTTCTGATCTGAAGTCAGTGCAGCAAAGTTGCTGATCGGTTTTGGGTTCATAAGCATCTGGTTGATTTCTTCAGAAGAAATGCCATTTGCTTTCCCAATCATATGTATCAGCTTTGCTTCACGTTCAGCCACTGAATTATCACTGGCAGCCAGGTTAATCAGGACATTGAGTTCCGCTTTTTTATCAAAGATCATAATAGCTATGTTGGTTTATTGTGCAAATGAATGCAATTATACTTTGAAAATTAATGAAAAAACTGCTGTTTTAATACATTCAAAAAAAATATCGGACAACAGTTTTTCCATGCAACCCTTATCTTCGGCCCCGGTCTTTAGGGCAAATAATTAGTTTATGAAGAAGATAGTATCGTTTTTGCTTGCATGCCTTGTGGTTTCATATTCCTTCGGTCAACAGACACAAACAAGGTCAGTAAGCTCGTTTTCGGGGATTAAAGTTTCAGAAGGAATCGATGCATATTTGACTAAGGGCGATAAGGAGAGTGTAAAGGTCGAAGTAACTGGTGGCGACCTGGATGATGTTTTGACAGAAGTTTCCGGATCATATCTCAAAGTGCATATGGCTGAAGGAAATCATCGGAAGACATCTGTAAAAGTTCATATTACCTACGTAAAAATCGACAAGCTTTCTGCAAGCTCTGCAGGAAACATTTTCAGTGAGGGTACGATCAATACCGATCGAATGGAAATGAGTGCATCAAGCGCCGGAACGATTGAGGTTCCACTACAGGTGAACTCGCTGGAGGTAAAAGCGTCGAGCGCCGGAGAGATCGATTTGAAAGGAAAAGTAAAATCCGTGTTTATTGACGTAAGTAGCGCAGGGGAGATCGACGCTTACGATCTTGAAGCTGAATCTGTTGAAGTTGAGGCGTCCAGCGCGGGAAGCGTAAAGGTGAATGTTACGAAAAACCTCACGGCGCATGCGAGCAGTGGGGGAGGTATACGCTATCGCGGGAATCCCGATAAGTCGATCACTGAATCAAGTAGCGGTGGTTCAGTAAAGAAATCAGATTAGTATCTAAACCCGGTATTGCCGGGTTTTTTTGTTCTTATCTCGGAAAAGGCAGCGGTCTGGTTAATACAATAAGGTAATCACCATAATATTTAAAATGCCGAATAGGCAGGTTTTCTAACCTGCTGGGTTAAAAATAGCCCGGCGCAAACGTATTCTTAACTAAATTTTATGCAGAAGGGTGTTTTTTGACCCTTCGTAACAAAAATTCAATAATTTTGCGCTAAATAACAACCTTACTATGGCGCAACTACGATTCGAAGCTCTTAAAAAACTGAGCGAACGTGCTAAAGTTCATGTAGACGTTCCGGCTACACAAGTTTCCAAGTTTTTTGGTGAAAACGTGTACGGTATCGAGCAAATGCGGGCAACATTGGCGCCCGGACTTTTCAAAAAAGTAAGTCAGGCAATCAAGAATCATGAAAAGATTGATGACTCAACCGCCGATGCCGTTGCATCTGCAGCGAAAGCATGGGCATTGGCTAAAGGAGCCACGCACTTCACGCATTGGTTTCAACCATTGACCGGCGGAACAGCCGAAAAGCACGATTCTTTTTTCGACGCCCTTGCAGGAATCGAAAAATTCAAAGGAAGTGAGCTTGTTCAGCAAGAACCTGATGCGTCATCGTTCCCAAGTGGTGGTATCAGATCGACTTTTGAAGCACGTGGCTATACGGCCTGGGATCCAACATCGCCGATGTTCCTCTACGGGAAGACACTTTGTATTCCGACCATTTTTGTTTCCTATACAGGAGAAACGCTTGACTCAAAAGCTCCATTGTTAAAAGCCTTAAAAGCCGTAGACATTGCTGCAACTCGTGTGTGCCAGTTGTTTGATAAGGATATTCAGCGCGTAGTTGCTTCACTTGGTGCAGAGCAGGAATATTTTGTAGTGGACACTGACCTCTTCCTCGCACGTCCTGACCTGCTCATGGCAGGAAAAACAGTATTCGGTCATTCACCCGCTCGCGGACAGCAGTTGGAAGATCATTATTTTGGTTCGATCCCATCACGCATTTATGATTTCATGAAGGATTTTGAAATCGAATGCTGGAAGCTCGGTATCCCTGTTCGTACGCGCCACAACGAAGTTGCGCCGAGCCAGTTTGAGGTTGCGCCGCTCTTCGAAGAAGTGAACGTTGCGAATGACCACAATCAGCTGATGATGGATGTGATGGGACGCGTTGCTGAGAAACATAAGCTGAAGGTGTTGTTTCATGAAAAGCCTTTTGCCGGACTGAACGGAACCGGAAAACATAACAACTGGTCGCTAATCACCGACACGGGTGTTAACCTGTATGCTCCTACGAGCAGTGCGCGTGACAACCTGATGTTCCTCACGTTCTTTGTTACGACGATCAAGGCTGTTCACAATTATGCAGATCTTCTTCGCGCGAGCATTGCAACCGCTGCAAATGATTACCGTCTTGGGGCAAATGAAGCACCACCGGCAATCATGTCCGTATTTATTGGATCACAGATGACAGCTGTTCTTGACGAGCTTGAGAAGAAAGGGAATGTTAAGATCGAGAAGGGCGACAACATGTATATGAAGCTTGGTATCGATCAGATTCCTGAAATAATTCTCGACGCGACTGACAGAAACCGGACTTCGCCATTTGCCTTCACAGGAAATAAGTTTGAATTCCGGGCCGTTGGTGGTAGCGATAATTGTGCGATTCCAATGACTGCTCTTAATACGATTGTAGCCGAGCAGCTTTCACAGTTCTACGATGCAGTTAATGCGCAGATTGAAAAAGGCGAAGAAAAGCGCTTAGCAATTGTAAAAGTGCTGCGTGAGTACATCAAAGAATCGAAAGCAGTGCGATTTGAAGGCGATGGTTATTCGGACGAGTGGGTAACAGAAGCGGCAAAGCGCGGGCTTTCGAACATTAAGAATACACCGCGCGCATTGGAAGCATATCTCACTAAGAAATCACTCGATATCTTCGAAAAACATGAGGTGCTAACCCCCAAAGAATCAGAAGCGAGAACTGAGATTAAATTCGAATCGTATATTAAACGTGTTCAGATCGAAGCGCGTGTGATGGGTGACCTGGCAATGAATCATATCGTTCCGACTGCAATTGCATATCAGAATAAGTTGATCACAAACGCCAATGGTCTCGCGGGGCTTGGTATCGACAACAAGGCAGTGGTACAAACCATTAAGGAAATTTCTGGTCATATTGAGATCATCAAAAACAACGTTCGCGAAATGG
This sequence comes from Chryseosolibacter sp., assembly GCA_035628595.1. Lineage (GTDB taxonomy): Bacteria > Bacteroidota > Bacteroidia > Cytophagales > Cyclobacteriaceae > Chryseosolibacter. The sequence goes on along the minus strand of DASPJN010000086.1, from coordinate 3,802 downwards.
TTGAAGAGCGGAAGCGCATCAATAAGATTACCGATACGCACAAGCGCGCACTGGCTTATTGCGATAACATCAAAGAAAAATATTTTGACATGATCCGTGATTCGGTTGACAGACTTGAGTTGCTTGTCGATGATGAAGACTGGCCATTGGTAAAATACAGAGAGCTACTATTTATCCGATAGTTATCTCATAATATAAATCTCAAAGCAGAGGCAGCAATGCTTCTGCTTTTTTCATTATCTTAAGTTAGCTCTTCTTGGTTTTCTTGTACTCCCATGGGGCCATCGGGTTAGCTTCTACCCACAAGCCTTTCTTCTGGCGTCGCGCTTCCATTTCAAGCGCAGCGAGATCCTTGTCGTCAGAATATTCTTTGTAATGCCACGCGTATCCAAACTTCAAAAGTTCTTTTGCGAGGTCTTTTCCGTCCGGAAGGATAATATCACCGATGATCCTGCCGTGAACGTCCATAGTTCGCTTAATAACCTTCACATTTTTATTCCGGCACACGGCATCAGTGTACTGTTTAGCTTTTGTGCTGAATCCCTGCCCGTCTTCGGGGCAGTCGACCCCATATAATCTCACAAGGATTTTTTGATCGTTCCACATGATTTCGACCGTATCACCATCCTGCACGCTGGTTACTTGTGCAGTGAACTCGTTGCTCTGAATAAAAATTGCGGCGATGACTAAGATGAGCTTATACATATGGAATTGATTAGGTTGTTGAATTTAACAAAATCAACCAAGATACGTGCCGGATTGTAAGGTTTTCATGACAATTGCGCTTAATCGAAACGCATTTGCAGAAAAATGATGCTGAAAAAGTGATTCTGTATCAAACGTGCTGATTACTCCGAAATATTGAGTATCCGCTTGTACGTCTTGTTGTCGTGAAGGATTTCGACTGCTTTCTTTACCTCGTTATCGTACTTAAAGCCTGCCTGAATGCTTCCGCGCTCGAGATGAAATCTTGAGACGATCTCTTCTTCAAGCAACATGCGGATCTGATCTTTGAATTTCATTAGCTCATGTTTTTTGCTATCGGCAATGTGCTTCTGAATAAAATCAAGCTGTGTCTTTACATCGTTGTAATGCTTTTCCTTGACCGCTTCCTCGGTAAACTGCTGCAACTCATATTCAAGGTAGGATGTGTATTGGTAATCTTTATCCTTCATCCAATTGACAAATACCTGGTATTGATCGTTCGTCATTGAAAAATTCTTCGGATCAACCGGTGTCGGAAACCTGTTAACATAATCTGTAACGAAATCAAAAATGAAGCCTTTTTCATACAACACCTGTGTGAGTGCGTAGGCCTCAACAGATTCGATGCTGATATCAGGATCAATGCCACCACCATCATAAACGGTTCGTCCATTCATCGTCTTGAAAGCCTGCTTCAATGAATCCGGTATGGAACCAACGCTGCCATCGTCGCGCCTGTGTGAATAATCCAAAACCTGGATGCACCTTCCGGTCGGCGTGTAGTATTTTGCTGTTGTTACTTTCAACTGCGAATTGTAAGACAGCGGGCGGCTGACCTGGACCAGGCCCTTGCCGTAAGATTTTTCTCCGAGAATAACGCCACGGTCGTAATCCTGGAAAGTGCCGGCAACAATTTCAGACGCCGAGGCACTACCGCGATTAATCAAAACCGCCACAGGAATTTCTGTATCCGACGGCATATTCAGCGTTTCGTAGTTCAGATTATTTTCGGGAATCTTGCCTTTTGTGCTGACAATGAGTTTTCCTTTCGGAAGAAAAATGTTAGCGATATTCACGGCCTCGATTAAAAGTCCACCCGGGTTGCCTCGTAAGTCAAGGATGATACCTTTTGCGCCTTTATCTTTCAATGACTGCACCGCATTCTTCACCTCCTTGCCAGCATCAGGCGTGAAGTCCGAGAGCTGAACGTATCCGATATCTTCAACCATTCCGAAATAAGGAACGTTGCTTACCTTGATCTTTTCTCTCTTGAACTCAAGCTTTAATGGTTCGGTGGCTCCCCAACGTTTTATCGTCAATGAAACCGGTGTACCGATCTGACCCTTCATCAGATGTCCTGCCTCTTCGCGCGAAAGCGTTTTTAATTCGATGTCATCTATTTTCAAAATTTCATCTCCGATTTTCAACCCGCCCTTTTGCGCGCCAAATCCTTCCATGATCATTGTTACTACGGTGCGGTCGCCGATCTCGCGTGTTATTGCACCAATGCCACCGTATTGTCCGGTGTTCATCGTGCGATAGTCTTCAACTTCGTCTTCTGGAATGTAGTTGGTGTAAGGATCAAGAGAAGCGAGCATAGCGTCAATGCCGGTACGGATCATCTTGTTAGGATTCACGTCATCGACATACAATGCGTTAACCTCCTTAAAAAGAGTCGCGAAAATGTCGAGGTTTTTGGCAATCTCAAAATACCTGTCGACCGGACGTGTAAATGAGAATGCAACAAGCGCGAAGAGAAAAATAGCGATGACGAATCTTAATTTCATGTAGCAAAGATAAACCGACCTGATTACAAGAATATTGTGCCAGTTTAAAGTTACCGAAAAAAAGGCATAATGCTCAGTTGTTGAGCAATGTGGTTCCGAATACCTTGTTTTTCGTGATAAACGGTCGCTTAAAAGTTCAGAATGAATTCCTGCAGATTCGTAATTCGCTCCAACCGTAATTTTTTCCTCAGCCGGTATCTGCTGATTTCCACACCGCGAACAGAAATGTTGAGGAGGTGGGCAATCTCTTTACTTGAAAGATTCATGCGTAGATACGCGCTCAACTTTATCTCTTGAGGACTCAATGTTGGAAATGCTGACTTGAAGCGACTGGAAAAATCGCCATGAACGCGATCAAAGTGATATTGAAAATGTTCCCAGTCTCCATCGTCGGAGATATTCGTTTCAATATTTTTTGCGATTTGCGCCAGCGCGCGCGTGATGTCGGGATTTTCACTTTTCTTTAAGATCTGATGCAGATTTTCTTTGATGCCCGTAATGAACTCATTTTTATTTAACAAATGCATCGTGGATGTACCAAGCTCATTGTTCATGTGTCTCAATTCAGACTCGAGCTTTTCATGCTGAAGTCGATTGATCTCTTCCTGTGATTGGACGGTAAGTTGAAAAAGTTCTTTGTCTTTTTTCGTCAGTTCTTTCTTTTGCTTCAATGCCATCAACTGCTGCTCTTTTTGATACTTCCTGTCGATCAGGTTGAAAGCTGTGAACAAAAGACCAAGGACGGTTACACCATAAATTGAATACGCCCAGATTGACCTGTACCACGGTGGACGCACCGAAAAATGATACAATGTTTCTTTGCCGACAATTCCGTTGGTGTTTTTTGACCGCACATGAAAGGAGTACTTACCTTCTTTCAGGTTTGTATATTCTTTAAAAGTTTTTGTTGTCCAGTCGGACCAGCCTTTTTCATAATTTTCAAGAAAGTACTGGTAGTAAATATCTGATCCTTCAAAAGTTGTTGCGGAAAACGTAAAGTTGATCGAGTTGTCGTTGTAATCAAGCGCTGGCTGATATTCCTTCAGCTGCTGAACAGCGATCGAATCATTCCGAAGATAATTTCCATAAAACAATACTGAGTCTCGTGTGCTGGTGGTTGAAACATTTCGAATCAGCGTAGTGAAATCAGTGTTGCGTTTCACATTCATTGAAGGGTTGTAGTGGATGAACCCGTCTTTTGCGCCAAACAACACTTCATTGTTTTTGAGAACACTGATATTAACAAGGTCATCGTTAAGGTATTTTCTGATTTTGTTGAATGTATTTGTTTCAAGACTATAATCACCGAG
>DASPJN010000085.1:0-13705 GCA_035628595.1 Chryseosolibacter sp. | reverse complement strand
GAATCAACTCGATTGATATTATTATCATAAAGTTGAATTCTGTCATTGTTAATTAGAACAGCGTAAAACGCTTTTGTCACCTGAGAAATTGTGGTTTCCTTTGCCTGGTTGCTAGACTTCACAGATAAATCCTTGTACGCTTTCGCTGCCTTCAGTCCGACTAGGTAAGAACCATTGAACAGCAATTGATTCACTGCAAAACCTGCATTGCCAGAGTTTTTCAATTGAAAAATATTTTCATTAGCAAAAACGGTATTATCATCGAGGCCCGGAAAGAATTCATCATAAGGAATTTTTTCCTTAGTGACGTCATCAACTGGTGCTGCAAAATTATAAACTGTCTGCTTGGTCATAAACATTCGCGGCAGATCGTTGTAATGCTGCAACGATGCTGAGCCTGATATTTGGGGTAAACCAATCCCTGTCGTTTCTCTCACACGCGCTTGCGCAATCTTCTCATCCAGGTGAGCATTTTTTATATCATACGAATTTTCCAACGCGTACGTAATGCATTGATCAAGTGTAAATGCCTGCGCCTGTGAATCCTGGGCCACAGCAGCGAATGCTGCGAAACAAGTCAAAAGTATAAGGTATAGTCGTTTCATTATAAAACTGTTATGTGTGGTTGAGATGTTAGTTTGTCTTTGTATTTCTGGTAAAGTTTCCTTCCTTTTTCAGTCACAAGCCCGTAAACGAAATGATCGAACAGTGCAAGCTGCACATCCGCCAGTCTGAATTTTTCTTTCGGAAAGACACTTTCGTCGAACGCCAACTGCATCAACTCCAGTCGCATTGTGCCGATCACATCGGGATTGATCTCCGGTCTGAAATATCCCTCGGTAATTCCCTGCTTCAGATTGCTGACAACTGATTCGCGGATAAACTTGTTCTTATGGTTAAGCCACGTGGCCCACGCTTTCGGATGGTACTTCTCTAAGTCGAACAACAGTGATGGATTCATTCCTTCAAAATTCTTCTTCAGGCAACCCGATATGCTTGCCAACTCCTCGATCGCGTTCTTCGCGTGCTTTTTTATTGCCGTAAACTCAACAATACTTTTTTCCAGGTGTGACTGGCACGTAAGCGTCACGATATCCTCACGATCAGCAAAATGCTGGTAAAGTGTCTTCTTCGAAACAGCCAGATGACGCGCAATGTCGTCCATAGAAATACTACGTACTCCGTATTTCATAAACAGCTCCTCGGCCCCCTTCAGTATTTTTTCTTTAATGTCGTTTTCTGTCATGGCTGGCAAAACTATGGAAACTTTTAACATTTCAAAAGTTTCCAACGTTTCCTTTAACGCAAAATAAGGGTGGCAGGTTTAACTATTCGCTACAATAATTATTGAAGTGTCAATTCAATCGTTTGAAGCTGATTCATTTGGCAACGAGCTGTTTTTCTTTTCCGGACACCACTTATCCCACATTTTCTTTTTAAAACGCTCCTTCTCCTCCGGCGACATACCGGCCAGCTTGTCGTGGTATCGTTGTTTCCAATTCCAGTGCGAATGGTTTCGTCCGCCGCCCCCGCATTTGCCAAACCCGCCAAATAGAATTTTAGAAAGCAAAAACAGACCGAGTGCCTGAATAAATGTTATCGGGCTGAGTCCAAAAACCGGCGGCATCAGCCAGTTCCATAAAAGCATTATGATATAGCCGAATACCAGCACGAACACCACTGCGACCGCAGTCCATTTTAATATCATCAGACCCTTATTCATGGCAACAACAATTAATATTTAACACCGTCATAACTCGTCGTAAAAGGATTGCAGTTTCTTGCGAAGCGCCAGAATCGCGTAGCGCTTTCTTGAAAGCAATGTATTTATCGAGACGCCCGTTTCCTCGGATATCTCGCGAAACGAACGCTCCTGCAGTTCATTTTGAATGAAAATGTCTCGCTGGTCTGGTGGAAGCTCGTCCAACGCATACATGATCGCCTCCCAAAGCATTTCGCGCAAGTACGCATCCTCAGGCGTGTTACCGAGGTCCGGCAAGATCTCCTGTAACGTTAGCGGCGCATCGTCTTCCTTTCCGGTAAACACGCCGAACGCCGTTCTTTCAGGACGCGAAGCGTCCCGGCGATACCGATCTATGATCTTGTTACGGGCAACCGAAAACAACCAGGAAGTGACTCGGTCGAGGGACTCGATTGTATTAAAACCAGCCACGAACTGATAGAATACATCCTGAAGGATGTCCTCAGCTTCTTCGGTGCTCGAAACGCGATTCCTGATAAAGCCCAGCAACCTGTCTTTCTCGCGCAGAAACGTTTCCTCCTTAATTTGCATGGCTAGTTCCATGGCCTGATTCCTTTCCCTCATGGTCGGAACTGGAGCCGGAATATTTTATAAACTTCGAAATTTATGTAAAGTTGATTCATATTTAATTCAGCCCGCATGATTGAGCATAATTATATTGTTCATGGCAAAAGCCGCCTCCACTATGTTCACGCTGGTGGTGGCAAAGAAGCCATGTTATTCTTTCATGGCTTCGGGCAGGATCATAGTGTGTATTTGCCGCTCATTCAATCGTTAACGCCGCAATACGACCTATACATTTTCGACCTATACTTCCACGGTAAAAGTGTGTGGGGAAACGACGAGAAGCCAGTCACAAAAAATATCTGGAAAGAAACGCTTGATATCTTCCTGCAAACAAAAGAGATAACACAATTTTCCGTTGTTGGATTCTCAATGGGAGGCAAGTTCGCGCTCGCTACGCTTGAATTGTTTCCCACGAGGGTTCGATCATGTTTCCTCATCGCTCCCGATGGCGTGAAAACAAGCTTCTGGTATAATATGGCAACGTATCCTGTGATGCTGCGAAAATTTTTCAAGGGTATGATCAATGATTACCATCGATTTCAGCGCCTTGCAGTCGTGCTGAATAAATTAAAACTGGTTGACCAGGGTCTTATCCGCTTTGCTGATTATCAGATGGGCACCGAGCAAAAACGTAAACGTGTGTATTATTCATGGGTTGTGTTTCGACTGCTACGCTTCAGCATGAAAAACATTAGCGCTTTGATCAGGGCAAACAATATTCGGCTTACAGTCATAACCGGGAAATATGATAAGGTGATTAAGCCCAAAAACATGCAGGCACTTCTGCGATATGTACCGGAAGCCGATTTTTATATACTTGAAGCGGGGCATAGCGGGCTTATTTATGAAAGCCTCTCGTATTTGAAAAACAAGCTGCCCGGAACGCAAGTGAATTTTAAGAATTCACTTCGAAAACAATAAAATCGCTGTATTTTTACAACCTCTAATTTTCCCTTCAACACTCAATGATTTTATTCTTCCGTTCTAAAACCAACAAGATTTATGCTGTTGGTTCGGCGCAGCCTTTATCCAATGTTGAAATTGAAAAGCTCGTCTGGCTTTTTGGCGGTGCACAACCGATGCCGGAGACAAGCATCACTGGTACATTTGTGGGTCCAAGAAAGGAAATGGTAACGCCGTGGAGCACAAATGCCGTCGAGATTACCCAAACAATGGGCATCAGCGGCATCCAGCGTATTGAAGAGTTTGATGTACCTGCAAATGACACTCCGAGGTACGACAGGATGTTGCAACTCGTTTACAAAAAGCTCGATCAAACCATTTTTACAATTAAGCACTCTCCCGAACCGATCAGAGAGATCGAGGATATTGCGGCCTACAACGAAAAAGAAGGACTTGCACTGAGCAAAGAGGAAATAGATTATTTGAAAAATGTGAGCGCGGAACTCGGACGAAAACTTACTGACAGTGAAATTTTTGGTTTCTCGCAAGTAAATTCCGAACACTGCCGACACAAGATTTTTAACGGAACGTTTATCATTGACGGAAAGGAGAAAGAAACCACACTTTTCCAACTGATTAAAAAAACATCAAAGGAAAATCCGAATCTTTTGGTATCAGCGTATAAGGACAACGTTGCATTTATAAAAGGTCCGCGCATCACACAATTCGCTCCTGAGCGCCAGGATGTCGCTGATTACTTCACGATAAAAGATTTCGATTCTGTTATTTCGATCAAAGCAGAAACACACAACTTCCCGACAACGGTCGAGCCGTTCAACGGTGCAGCTACCGGTTCAGGTGGTGAGATCCGCGACCGGCTTGCCGGTGGAAAAGGCGCTATCCCGCTTGCGGGAACTGCCGTTTATATTACTTCCTACCCACGGCTTGAAGGAGGCCGCGAATGGGAAAAGAAATTCGAAGAACGCCAATGGCTTTATCAATCACCTGAAGAAATACTTATAAAAGCTTCGGACGGCGCTTCTGATTTTGGAAACAAATTCGGCCAGCCGTTGATCACAGGAAGTATTTTGACATTCGAACATTTTGAGAATGGTAAAAAATATGGTTTCGACAAAGTGATCATGCTTGCCGGTGGCGTTGGCTACGGCAAAGAAAAAGACAGTCAAAAAGGACATCTGCAAAAGGGTGACAAGATCGTGTTGCTCGGCGGCGACAACTATAGAATCGGCATGGGCGGCGGAGCCGTTTCATCAGTCGCAACGGGTGAGTTTGGAAACGCAATAGAACTTAACGCGATTCAGCGATCAAATCCTGAAATGCAAAAACGTGTTATGAATGCGATTCGCGCAATGGTTGAGGCTGACGAGAATCCTATCGTAACTATTCATGATCACGGAGCCGGCGGACATTTGAATTGTTTGTCGGAACTACTCGAAGAAACCGGCGGAAAAATTCACATTGATCAATTACCGATTGGTGATCCGACGCTTTCCGATAAAGAAATTATCAGCAACGAATCCCAGGAGCGAATGGGTCTCGGGATGCACGAAAAAGACCTCGAGATCCTGCGAAAGGTTTCCGAACGCGAACGCTCACCTTTTTACGTGATCGGCGAAGCCACTGACGATCAGCGCTTCGAGTTCTCTCGAAAAACACAGCAGGAAAAACCGGTTTCACTAAAGGTGAATCATCTTTTTGGTTCCTCGCCAAAAACTATTTTAAAAGACACACAAGAAAAAATCGCGTTCAAGCCGGTTGGATATGATGTCGCGAAGTTCGAACAATATCTGAACGCTGTACTGCAACTTGAAGCCGTTGCATGTAAAGACTGGTTGACAAATAAAGTCGACAGATCAGTATCAGGAAAGGTGGCAACGCAGCAAACATGTGGACCAATACAATTGCCACTGAACAACGTTGGCGTGATGGCCCTCGACTACACGGGAAACAAGGGCGTCGCTACTGCAATTGGCCATGCACCCGGCGCTGCCCTCATCGACCCGGTCGCCGGAAGTAAGCTTGCCATTGCAGAATCATTGACTAACCTTGTTTGGGCTCCGCTGAGCCACGGACTGAAAGGCGTGTCGCTAAGCGCAAACTGGATGTGGCCCGCTAAACAAAAAGGTGAGGATGCAAGATTATACGAAGCTGTCGAAGCGGTAAGCGATTTTGCAATCAAGCTCGGAATTAACATTCCTACCGGGAAAGATTCGTTGTCGATGACACAAAAGTATCCGAATGGCGAGGTCGTGTACGCTCCTGGTACGGTGATCATATCCGCCGTCGCGGAAGTCGCGGATATTGCGAGAACTGTTTCGCCCGTACTTGAGCCCATAGCTGGAACGTTGCTTGTGTATATTAATCTGGCAAAAGATGAGTTTAAGCTTGGCGGATCGAGCTTCGCGCAGATTCTCAACCTTTTGGGAAATGAGGTTCCGACTGTAGAAGATGAAAAGCATTTTGCTACGACGTTTACTGCCGTACAAGAATTAATTTCAGAAGAACTTATTCTGGCCGGCCACGATATTTCCGAAGGAGGACTTATCACGGCGCTGCTTGAAATGACATTCGCGCGCCCGGACGTCGGGCTAAAAGTCGATACCTCTTCACTTGGTGCTGATGCAATTGCTGTGCTCTTTGCCGAAAATCCGGCACTTCTTATTCAGGTGAGATCTGAAAAGGACCTGGCGTCGTTGCAAAAAGGCGGCGTCGATTTGACAATCATCGGCGAAATAACCAATGAACGAATCTGCTCCATAAACCACGGAAAACATTCGTTCTCATTAAATGTCGATGAACTTCGGGACACCTGGTATAAAACATCTTACCTGTTTGACCGTAAACAGCGACCTGCCGATCATGCAGAAGCGCGTTATAAAAACTATAAATCGCAGGTGCTTGAATACATTCTCCCGAAAAAATTCGATGGCAAATTTTCGACGTATGGAATAGATCCTGAAAGAAGAAAACCAACCGGGATTCGTGCCGCCATTATCCGCGAGAAGGGTGTAAACGGCGACCGCGAAATGGCGTATTCGTTATACCTCGCGGGCTTCGACGTAAAAGATGTTCATATGACAGATCTTGTTGCGGGGCGGGAAGATCTTTCTGATGTAAATCTTATTGTGTTCGTTGGCGGGTTCTCAAATTCCGACGTGCTCGGATCTGCAAAAGGTTGGGCTGGGGCGTTTCTTTATAACCCGAAGGCGAAACAAGCACTTGACAATTTTTATAAACGAACCGATACGTTGACTCTCGGCGTTTGCAACGGTTGTCAGCTGATGATGGAACTTGGACTTGTTTATCCGGAATGGACGGATCATCCAAAAATGCACCACAACAGCTCGGAGAAATTTGAATCCAGCTTCCTGAATGTCACAATTCCAGACAATACCTCAGTAATGTTACAATCGATGGGCGGTACGCGCCTTGGCGTTTGGATTGCCCATGGAGAAGGTCGATTCATTCTTCCTGAGAATCAGTCACAATATCAGATTGCTGCGCAGTATTCGTATGCGGAATATCCTGGAACCCCGGGAGGGTCAACCCATGCGGTGGCCGCCTTGTGTTCGAAAGATGGCCGACACCTGGCGATCATGCCCCATATTGAACGGTCTTTATTCCCCTGGAATTGGGGATATTATCCAACAAACAGAAAGAATGACCAGATTTCTCCGTGGATCGAAGCCTTTGCGAATGCCAGGGAGTGGATTAAAGCCTTAAAAAGGGGCTAGCCGGAAGTGATGGCTGCTTCGTGGTATTGGATTTTTAGAGTAAATTCAACTCCTTAACAACCATCGCTCTATGAGAAAACTCGTCGTCCCTGCTTTCCTGCTTGTGGTCTTGGCTTCGTGTCTGGGATACAAAGAACTTCCGGTTGAATATGATTACAGTTACAAAGGCACTTTTAAGAGGTACCGGACTTTCGATATCATGAAGCCTTCAGGGGTGGCTGATTCGAGCATGATGAATGCAACAATTGAAAAATCGATTGTAGCACGGATGAAATTCCTGGGATACAGGCAGGTTTCAAATAAGCCACACCTCATCATTGGATTCAAGATGTTTAGCGATAGTCTGAAATTCAATGGATATCACCAGCCTGAAATTGAGGAATGGGTAAAGACCCAAAAAAGCGACCTGAATTATGAACCGACGAAATTCAATATGCAGAGTGGAACGCTACTTATTCAATTTTATGACCGGCGCCAAAATCGGTCCATCTGGCAGGGGTACGCAACCACCATGTACGGTTCAATCGATTTTCATAATTCACGACATCTGAAAAATGCCGTTATCTCCATCCTGGACAAATACCGTTTCTGGGCTGAGGGATTTCTGGAAAACGGCGCCACCATCGCAGACGAACAGGAGCTATAAAATTTCAGCTCAATATTAAATTTTAGAAAAATAATTCTACCTTTGCAGACCCAAATTCAGTTTGAAACACTGATTCGGCTGGATGAGGAATGATTGTCCGATGGTGTAACTGGCAACACGCCTGATTTTGATTCAGGAAAGTCCAGGTTCGAGCCCTGGTCGGACAACTATAAATCCCGTCTGAAAAAGACGGGATTTTTACTTGAAAGCAAATCTTACTACCCGATGGCAGTAAAAATCTTCAGTGGCCGCGCCACGCATTATCTGGCTGATAAAATAGCTCACGCATACGGTGAACCACTGGGAGTTGTGAATTACCAGCAGTTTAGTGATGGCGAAATGTCGCCATTCATTACTGAATCGGTAAGGGGCCATGATGTATTCATCATTCAGTCTACGTTCCCGCCATCGGATAATCTGATGGAACTGTTGCTAATGGTTGATGCGGCGAAACGCGCAAGTGCCACGAACGTAAACGTGGTAATTCCGTATTTTGGATACGCTCGCCAGGACCGCAAAGACAAGCCCCGGGTTGCCATCGCGTCAAAATTGATCGCTAACCTGATTTCGGCAGCTGGTGCAACGCGCATTATGACATGTGATTTACATGCTGATCAGATCCAGGGATTTTTCGACATACCGGTCGACCACATGGACGGCGCCTACATCTTTGTTCCGTATCTGAAGTCACTCGGGTTGAAAGACCTAATGTTTGCAACCCCGGACGTGGGTGGTATAAAACGTGCCAGAAATTTTGCCAAGTTTTTCGACGCCGATCTTGCGGTTTGCGATAAGTATAGAAAAGAAGCAAATAAAGTCGCTTCAATGAGACTGATCGGCGAAGTTACAGGTAAGGATGTTGTGCTGGTGGATGATCTTGTGGATACTGCAGGAACGATCTGCAAAGCTGCAGCATTGCTGAAGGAGAATGGCGCCAAGAGCGTTCGCGCAGTTTGCACGCATCCTGTTCTTTCCGGAAGCGCCTATGACAATGTAGATTCATCAGTTTTAGAAGAACTAGTTGTCACGGATACAATTCCTGTGCAGCGCGACTCTTCCAAAATAAAAGTGCTTAGCGTTTCGAACCTGTTTGCCAAGGCAATCAGAAAAATTCATGACAATGAATCGATAAGTTCGTTATTCATCAAGTTGTAATAATTAAACCAAATTATATTTATGAAAACCATTGAGATTATAGGGTATAAACGAGCAAATCTCGGTAAGACTGGTTCCCAGAAGTTGAGAGATGAAGGAATGGTTCCGTGCGTATTGTACGGAGGCGACCAGCAAATTCATTTCCAATCGCCAATGATTCTTTTCCGCGAGCTTGTGTACACCAACGAAGCGCATTTTGTTCACATCAACATCGAAGGCGAAGAAGCACAGGCGATTCTACAAGAGGTGCAATTTCATCCGGTAAGCGAAATCATTCTTCACGCTGACTTCCTGCGTATCTCAGAAGATCGCAAGATCAAGATGAACATTCCTGCGAGACTTATAGGACAGGCACCAGGCGTTTCAAAAGGTGGTACGCTTGTTCGTAAGAGAGCCTCATTGAAAGTTTATGGCTTCCCGAAAGATATGCCGGATCATATTGATGTGGATGTATCATCACTTGACTTTCACCACGCGATTAAGGTTGGTGACATGAAACTAGAAGGCCTGGAATTCCTTGATCCGAAGCAGGCAACAATTGCTGCGGTGGAAGTTCCGCGCGCTGCGAAACTTGCTGCTGAAGAAGCTGCTGCTGCAACTCCGGCCGAAGGTGCTACCGCTGCAGCACCAGCTGCGGGCGATGCAAAGAAACCTGCAGAAGCGCCGAAGAAGGACGCTGGTAAAAAATAACGATTACGCTTTGAATAATAATCCCGTCCGAACAAGGCGGGATTTTTATTTTTATCCTCAATATGAAATATCTGGTTGCTGGATTGGGAAATATTGGTGCTGAGTATGAACTCACCCGACACAATGCAGGATTTCTTATCCTGGATCAACTTGCTGACGCACACAAAGCCTTGTTCGAGGTCTCCCGTCTTGCAGAGAAAACTGAATTCCGATTCAAGGGTAAGTCTATTCATCTGATCAAGCCATCGACGTATATGAACCTGAGTGGAAAAGCAATCGCCTATTGGTTGAATGAGCTTAAGATTCCGAAGGAAAATCTACTCGTTGTTGTGGATGACATTGCATTGCCATTCGGTAGCGTGCGTCTTAGAACAAAGGGCAGCGCTGCTGGCCACAATGGATTAAAAAATATTGAGTTGCTTCTTGCCGGACAGGATTATTCACGATTGCGCGTGGGTATCGGAAGTGAGTTTGGCAAAGGGCAGCAGGTGGATTTCGTACTCAGCAATTTCAGTAAAGAAGAATTCGAACAATTTCCGGCCGTCATTAAAAAAGCGAATGAAATGATCCTTTCATTCTGTACCGCCGGCCCGGCGATCACGATGTCACAATACAATGATTAATTACTGACGACCCACGCGGCGAAAGAAATTAACCCTTCGTGAATCAGCTTACAACGGAGCCTGCTGCAACTACCTCTGACGGCTGCAATAATCTCAGTTTACCATCCGCATCCTCCGCCATCAGGATCATTCCCTGAGAATCAATTCCCATCATCTTGCGTGGTGCAAGATTCGCAATGAGGGTGACCTGCTTCCCCGTGATTTCTTCCGGTGTAAAATGCTGCGCAATACCACTAAGTACCGTCCGCTGGTCCACACCTGTATCAACGAGTAATTTTAACAACTTGTTAGATTTCTCCATCTTTTCCGCGCGCAACACCTTCCCGACGCGTATATCCAGCTTGGCAAAATCATCGTAAACGATCTCTGACTTCAAGGGTTTTACAGGTTGATCGACTCGTTGGTTATCAGTCATCATAATTTTTGGGCGCTTTAAACGCTCGACTTGTTTTTCAATTTCGGTGTCTTCCACATTCCTGTAAAGCAACTCGGCCTGATTCAACTGGCTATGTTCCTTCACGGTATGGACAAGCTCTTCCTTTTGCCAGAATGATTTTGCAACGCCTGGGGCATCCTGAATGTTGAGCTGATGCAAAATATTCTTCGAGGCGTCCGGTAAGAAAGGAGCGCATGCAACACCAATATTCCCGACAACAGTGAGCGCATAGTTAAGAATACAACCTACCGCTTCCATATCTTCTTTAGCAAGTTTCCAGGGTTCCGTATCTGCAAGAAATTTATTTCCAATGCGCGCCAGGTTCATCATCTCAAACTGAGCTTCACGGAATCTGAAATTATTCAGAGCGTCGATCATTGATCTTATACTCCTGTTCAAATCAGCGTGCGCTTTGTTATAATGATCCAGGACTTTTTTGCGTCTGTCGGTGGTTCCCGGCAACTCATGCTCGGACGGTACTTTGCCATCAAAATATTTCCACGTCAGCACCACCACACGGTTCACGAAGTTGCCCAGTATCGCGACAAGCTCGCTATTCACTTTTTGCTGGTAGTCTTTCCAGGTAAAATCGGCATCCTTCGTTTCAGGAGAAATTGAATTCAAGACATATCTAAGCTCATCACGTCTGCCGGGAAAATCACTCAGGTATTCATGCAACCACACAGCGTGGTTTCTGGATGTCGAAAGTTTTTCTCCTTCCAGATTGAGGAATTCATTTGCGGGCACATTATCCGGCAAAATAAAATCACCTGCCGCTTTGAGCATTGCTGGAAAAATAATACAATGGAAAACAATGTTATCTTTTCCGATAAAATGAATGAGTCGCGTATCAGGATCTTTCCAATACTTTTCCCAATCATCTTTTTTGAGTTCTTTCGTCGCCGAAATATATCCAATCGGCGCGTCGAACCACACATAGAGAACTTTACCCTTCGCGTTGTCGAGCGGAACCGGTATGCCCCACTCAAGGTCGCGCGTGATTGACCGTGGCTGTAATCCCTGGTCAATCCATGATTTGCATTGGCCGTAGACATTCGTTTTCCAATCATTCTTATGGCCTTCGATCAACCATTCTTTGAGCCAGCCTTCGAACTTATCAAGTGGAAAGTACCAATGCTTTGTAGGCTTTAACACAGGCGTATTTCCGGAGACCGTTGATCTTGGATTGATCAGTTGACGCGGGCTCAGACTCGTTCCGCATTTTTCACATTGATCACCATACGCATTTGCGTTACCACAATTCGGGCACGTTCCGATGATGTATCGGTCGGCGAGAAAGATCTGCTCCTGCTCGTCATAATACTGATCCGAAGTCTCCTCAAGGAAAATATCCTGCTTGTGAATTTTCGTGAAAAAATCCTGCGCCGTTTCGTAATGGATCTTATCCGACGTTCGCGCGTATACATCAAACGAAATATCAAAATCGCTGAAGGCCTTTTTCATGATCGCATGATACTTGTCAACGAATTCACGCGGCGATAACTTTTCCTTTTTTGCACCGAGACTGATTGCAACCCCGTGCTCATCTGACCCGCAAACAAAAGCAACGTCTTCTCCTTTCAATCTTAAAAACCTGACATATGTATCAGCTGGCAGATAAGCACCTGCTATATGACCGATATGAAGCGGGCCGTTGGCATAAGGTAGCGCCGCCGTAACGGTGTATCGTTTAAACTTTTTCATAGTGCGAAATGACTCCGCAAGATGATAATACTATCGGATGTAAAAAAGCTTTGACGGGCGATTTCAGCCGGCGACGGACGCGGTTTCAATAGGAAGTTGCACGAAAAACTCAGTGAACCCTTCATCAGTTGTTCGCAGCCTGATTTCACCGTGAAGCTTTTCGACGGCCGTCTTCGTAATGTAGAGGCCAATCCCGCCCGTTTGAGAACGTTCAGAACCACGCGAGAACATTTGGAACAACTTGCCAGGCTCCTTTTGCCGAATGCCGATTCCATTATCTACAACCTTAATGAAAATGAAGCCACTGACCTGATCAATTGTTACAGAAACAAATGGCTCAATTCTGGATGACGAGCTCCTGAACTTGATGGCATTATCGATGAGATTTTCGAGAATGATCCTGATGAATTCTTTATCTGAATAAAAATCTGCCTGAACCTTAATCCTCGTCTTAATCTGCAACTGCTCAGGGAAACCCTTCTTCACCTGGATATTAATAACATCCGTGACCATTTGATCGAAATCAATGGGCTGCTTTCCAACTGTTGAACTATTAATCTGATTGACAACCAGCAAACGCGTAAGAATTGAGTTGAGCTTTTCGGCCGTGATATCGAGCTTATGTAAATATGAAATTGCAAGATCATCTTTCACGTCAAGCAGTGCCACATTGCACATACCCTTCAACGTTGCAAGCGGGCCACGGATATCATGAGATGTTTTATATATAAAGTTATCGAGCTCTTCATTGGCTTTCGTTAACGACTCATTAGCTTTCTCCAGGTCTGCGTTGCGTTCCTTTAGTTCCCTATCTAAATGGATATTCGAATTTAACAACTGCCTGTTTTGGTCTTCAATAATCGCTTTCGCTTCCGTGAGAGCAGCGTTGACTCTGTTCTTAATCCGATTATTCCGATAAAGTACCAACCCTAATAAACCAACAAGCACAGCAATAATAACAATGGCAATCGTCAGGCTTTGTTGTCGTTCAATAACCGAATCCTTAAACGCAATTGTTTGAAGATTCTCGCGCTCGTTGATGCTCGTGTGTGCTGAAACAATTTCATTCAACCTGCTATGAAGCAGACTGTCCTTCAAAGCGATGTATTTCTTTTGAAAGAATGCTGCTTGTTCATAGTTTCCTGTTCGGTTGTAAAGTTCAGAGTAGTTAAGAAAAACATCCATCTTCATTTCATTGATGCTCGTCCCTTTAACCAGGTCATTCGCCGCATTCAGTGCATCGGAGGCTGCTTTCAGATTGCCTGATTTCAGATACAGTTCGGAGAGCGTTACATTATTTTCAATCTGTGACCTCAGATTGCCATCAACAACTGATGCCTTATGCGAACGCTTAAAATTGTATTCTGCGCTATCGAAGGCAGCTTTGTCCGTGACATCATTTGTAAATTCAATTAAATAGGTTTTTCCCAACGCATGTGAACCATCAATCTCAACATACGACGG
>DASPJN010000084.1:0-36119 GCA_035628595.1 Chryseosolibacter sp. | reverse complement strand
GTGGGAGAAAGAATCTACCAAAGCGATCAAAAATGCGTTGGAGGTTTATTCTGAAAGGTCAATTCCATATCCATATCCGGTTGCTTACTCTGTGCATACAGCCAATCAGGGAATGGAGTATCCGATGATTTGTTTTAACGGTGGCCGGCCGGAAGCAGACGGCACTTACTCTGATCAAACGTTATTCAGCATGATCATGGTGATCGTGCACGAAGTCGGACATAACTTTTTCCCAATGATCATCAACTCCGACGAGCGCCAGTGGTCGTGGATGGACGAAGGCTTGAACACTTTTCTCGAAAAAGAAACTATGCGTCTTCGTTATCCAGAATTGGCTGGAACACGCGGAACGCCGAAAGGCATTGTTCCTTTTATGAAAGGCGATAAGAGTCAGATGCGGCCGATAATGTCGATGTCGGATAACATTCGTGGTACAGAATTTGGTCCGAACGCATACACAAAGCCTTCGGCTGCGCTTACGCTGCTTCGTGAGACAGTTATGGGCCCTGAATTATTTGACAAAGCATTTCAGGAATATTCTGAACGCTGGGCTTTCAAGCACCCGAAACCAGCTGACTTTTTCCGCAGCATGGAAGATGCGTCTGCCGTTGACCTGGATTGGTTCTGGCGCGGGTGGTTCTTTACTACAGACAACGTTGACGTTGAGCTAAGCGACGTGAAGTGGTTCCGCCTGAAGAATGAAACTTCCGATCCTGAGCGCAAAAATGTTAAAGTAAAAGCCGGCGACCTGAATGCCAAGAACAGCGAAAGTACTAGCGATTTCAGCAAAGGTCCGCAGGAATTTACCGTGATCAATACACCTGACCAGTTGTATGGTGAATTCAAAAGCAAGGTGGATGATAATGCTATTCGTCAAAAGTTGGCTGAAAAGAATATTTATGAATTACAGTTCAAGAATGTAGGTGGACTTGTTACGCCAATTGTAATTGAGTGGACGTTCAAAGACGGATCTAAGGAAATAGAAAGAATTCCCGCTGAGATCTGGCGTATCAATGAAAATGAAGTAAAGAAGGTATTTATCAAGGACAAAGAAGTTGTAAACATTACGGTAGACCCGAACTTCGAATTAGCCGACGTAGACATCAACAACAACGTTTTTCCGAAGAAGGACGTCAAATCAAAGTTCGATCAGTTTAAGAAGACCAATTAAGAAATGACTTTCACTAAGTTATTAAGCCACTCCTGTAAAAGGGTGGCTTTTTTCTTTTACATGTCCGATATTCGACAACTCAAAGAATTTCTATGAAAGGATTACTATTGACCCTCATCACCTGTCTTTCTTTTTCAACCGCGTTTTGCCAGGAAAATCAATGGCAGGGAAAGTTTGAACAGCTCGATCAGGTTTTGCCAACGCCGAATGCATATCGGTCTGCTTCAGGAGCACCTGGTGCAAAATACTGGCAGCAGCGCGCCGACTATGTGATCGATGCTGAAATCGATGAACCAAACAATCGCCTCATCGGGAAGGAGACGATCACCTATCACAACAACTCGCCGGAAACATTGGAATTCTTATGGCTACAGATGGAACAGAATATCAATAAGAAAGGCAATGAAGACTTCGGCGATCTGTTCGGAACGATGCAGGATACTTTGTCAGGGCTTGTTATGCAATATCTGACACGGCCACTTGAGTTTGAGGCTGGCTATACCGTAAAATCTGTTACCGATAAGGACGGTAAAAATCTTCCATTCATGCTTAACAATACCATGATGCGCCTCGACTTGCCCAAACCGCTCGGCCCTGGTGAGTCGTACGACATTAAAGTTGAGTGGACTTACCCAATAACTGATAGAAGTATGTTTTTGTTGTCGCGGGAAGGCTACGAACATTTTCCCGCGGACAATAACAACATTTTTCTGATTGCCCATTGGTTTCCGCGTATGTGCGTTTTTGATGACTACGAAGGCTGGCAGAACAAACAATTTCAGAGGCTTGGCGAGTTTGCGCTCGATTTTGGAAACCACACAGTTAATATCACCGTTCCCGCAGATCATATTGTGGCATCAACCGGAACGCTGGTTAACGCAAAGGAAGTATTGAGTCCAACCATGCTTCAACGGTTGGAGAAAGCAAAATCCGCCTATGATAAGCCAGTGTTTATCGTGACCGAAGAGGAGGCAACACAAAAGGAAAAAACTAAATCGAATGCAAAGAAAACGTGGCGGTTCCAGGCAGACAATGTCCGGGATTTCGCATGGGCAAGTTCCCGGAAATTTATCTGGGATGCGCAGACAGTAAAGCTCCCTACTAACAACGTAATGGCTATGTCTTTTTACCCAAAAGAAGGCCAGCCTGTATGGCAGGAAGAGTCTACTAAAGCCATTAAGAATGCGCTTGAGGTTTATTCAAAGTACAGCTTCGACTATCCTTATCCTGTAGCGATTTCAGTGAATACTTCAAATATCGGTATGGAGTTTCCCATGATAAGCTTTAACGGTGGGCGTCCCGAAAACGGCACGATGAGCGATAATGCAAAGAAGAGCATGATCACTGTCATTGTTCACGAAGTTGGTCACAATTATTTTCCCATGATTGTCAGCTCTGACGAAAGACAATGGTTCTGGATGGACGAAGGTCTCAATACCTTTCTGGAGAACATGACTTCTGAACAGCGCTATGGTTGGGACATTTCGCCAAAAGACATTGTGCCATACATGAAAGGCAGCAAGGATATTCTCAAGCCTGTCATGAGCACGGCCGACAATGTTGAATTGCTTCAGATCGGAAATAATGCGTACAATAAACCCGCAACTGCGTTAATGATTTTACGTGAAACAGTTATGGGGCCAGAATTATTTGACCGCGCATTTAAAGAATACGCACAGCGCTGGATGTTCAAGCATCCGAAGCCTGCAGATTTTTTCAGAACGATGGAGGATGCTTCTGCCGTTGATCTGGACTGGTTCTGGCGAGGGTGGTTTTTCACTACGGACAATGTGGACATGACGATCGGTAACGTGAAATGGTTTCGCCTGGCAAAAGAAGAGTCGGACCCGGAAAGGAAAAATGCTTCCGTCAAGAAAGGAAATCTGTCGAAAGGCGATGGCGAGAACGCGGCTGACTTTAGCAATGGGCCTGAAGACTTTACATTAGTCAACACACCTGATCAGCTGTATGGTGAATTTAAGAGCAGAGTGGATGATAATACAATTCGCCAAAAACTTGAGGGTAAGAATATATACGAAGTAAAATTCAGGAACGTTGGTGGACTTGTAATGCCGATTGTCATCGAATGGACTTTCAAAGATGGCTCTAAAGAAATTGAGCGTATTCCTGCGGAGATCTGGAGAATAAATGAACGCGAGGTATCAAAAGTATTTATTAAAGATAAGGAGGTAGTAAACATCGTTCTCGATCCAAACTTTGAACTAGCCGATACGGATATGACTAACAACGTTTTTCCGAACAAGACGGTCGAATCCAAATTCGACCAAAAGGCTAAGCAGAATTAGTACCCATTTGTGACGAGGCAGTCAAATCCACTTCACATTCGAGTTATGTGGTTGTTTGTATGGGTAAGTCATTTCGTGACCACTCACTCCACGAACCGACATACAATTTTGCTCCCTGCAACCCGGCGTGTTCCAGGGCAAGCAGCGTGTGACAGGCAGTGACGCCGGATCCGCAATGAACAATCGTTTCGGATAATGAACAGCCGTGAAGCGCGTCCTGATATTTTTTCCTTAGCGTTTCGGCAGAAAGAAAAAGTCCGTTTTGATCCAAATTGGAAGAGAATGGAATATTAATCGCTGATGGGATATGTCCAGCAACCTGGTCGATAGCCTCGCGTTCTCCGTTATATCGAAATGTTTCGCGAACATCAACGATGGTTTGATTGTCTTTAATTGACGCGTCTATCACATCAGATAGCTGTACCGTTGGAAGTAGCCAGCTCGTTGCCGGATATGCAGTCAAAGCTTTAAATGCAGGGGATGCGGGTGTGACTGGAACGCCGGCATTTTGCGCAGCCTGAAATCCGCCGTCTATCACCCAGACATGTTTGTGGCCGACAGCTCGAAGCATCCACCAGAAACGCGCAGCTGCGTTAGCACCTGATTTATCATCGTAAACGAAAACCAAACTTGAAGGTGAAATCCCTAAATTTCCCAATGTCCGCGCAAAGTGTTTAACCGCAGGCAAGGGATGTCTGCCTCCCGTTGCCGGACTATCAGCTTTCGAGCTTAAATCCATTTCGAGATCGGCGAAACGTGCATTAACAATATGCGATGCTTCGAATTTGGATTTCGCGTCAGGCCCACTGCGTGCATCGATCACAACAGCATTCGAATCATTACGTCTGGCAGCAAATTCTTCTGCACTGATAATGGTGCTACTCATAGTTATTTAATATTTGCGAACAATGAAGCAATTTTATCGAGATCGACATTGCCTCCTGAAAGAATAATAGCCACCCGTTTACCGGTAAATTTTTCTTTATTCTTCAATAATGCTGCAAACGGAACCGCACCAGATGGTTCAACGACCATTTTCAATCGCTCCCAAATCAATTTCATCGCGGCAATGATCTCGGCATCACTAACAGTCATTACCTCTTTAACGTGATCTTTGATAAAAGGAAAGGTCTTGTCTCCGAGCGATGTCAGCAAACCATCAGCAATTGTCTTTGCTTGCGATTTTTCAATTTTTCCACTCTGCATTGAGCGATACGCGTCGTCGGCACCTTCCGGCTCTGCTGCAATTACCACTGTGTTTGGCGAAAAATATTTCGTCGCTAATGCCGTTCCGCTCAGAAGACCGCCGCCACCAACAGGTGCGATGATAAAATCCAGATCACTCAGATCTTCGAAGATTTCTTTTGCTGCGGTGGCCTGCCCTGTAATTACAGTATAGTTATTGAATGGATGAATTTCTGACGCGCCTGTTTTTGCAACGACGGAAGTAAGTGTGCTTTCTCGTGCCTCGAGCGTGGGCCCGCATTCAAAGACTTGTCCGCCGTAACTTTCGACACCCTTTCTTTTGATGACGGGTGCCGTCACGGGCATTACAATGTAAGAAGCAATGCCAAGCAATTTGGCAGCGCGAGCAATAGCCTGTGCGTGATTTCCACTTGAATGCGTTGCAATACCCTTAGCTCGCTCAGCTGGCGTTAACGACAACGCTGCATTCATCGCACCACGGGCCTTAAATGCGCCAACGTTCTGGAGATTTTCACATTTAAAGAAGATCTCACATCCGGCAATTTCGTTGAGACTTGCCGATGTCATGATCGGGGTTCGGTGAACGTAAGGCTTTACGCGCTCATGTGCTTCAATGATATGCTGTTTACTGATCATTTCCTTTCAACGTTACATAAAATTTCTTAGTGAGCATCAAGCCAGTTATCGCCGACACCCACTTCGACTTCCATCGGCACCTCAAGGCTGACGGCGCTGCACATCAGGTTACGGATGTTTTCGCGGACGATATCGACTTCATCTTTGTAAACATCGAAAACAAGTTCGTCATGCACTTGCATCGTCATACGTGTCTTTAGGTTTTCCTTTTTCAACCATGCGTGAATATTCACCATAGCAATCTTGATGATGTCTGCGGCACTTCCCTGAATCGGCGCGTTGATCGCGTTACGTTCAGCGAAACCGCGCGTCGCCATATTTCGTGAATTGATATCACGGAGATATCTGCGGCGACCGAAAATTGTTTCAACGTATTCTTTTTCGCGTGCCCGATTAATCGACTCGTCCATGTAGCGTTTGATTGCTGAGAACTCTTTGAAGTATGCTTTGATGATTTCAGCAGCTTCCGACCGTGGGATTCCAAGATTTTGTGCCAACCCAAAAGCAGAGCTTCCGTAAAGGATACCGAAGTTTACCTCCTTTGCTTTTCGGCGCATGTCCGATGATACCTGATCTAATGGAACGTTAAAAACTTTTGCAGCGGTTGTGGTGTGTATATCTCTTTTCGTGCGAAACGCATCGATCATCGTTTCGTCTTTTGCAAAAGAAGCTGCAATTCGAAGCTCTATCTGCGAATAATCTGCCGACATAAAAAGATAGTCGTCGTTACGGGAGACAAATGCTTTGCGAATGAGCTTGCCTTTCTCTGTACGTATGGGTATATTCTGAAGGTTGGGATTATTTGAGCTTAGCCGTCCCGTTGCAGCTACTGCCTGCCGATAGTCCGTATGGATACGCCCATCGTATTGGCTGATCATTTTTGGCAATGCTTCAACATAAGTCGATCGCAGTTTATCAAAGACACGGTAGTCAAGAATTTTTCGTGCGATCTCATGCTCGGTCGAAAGTCCAAGCAAAATATCTTCACCTGTTGCATACTGTCCGGTCTTCGTTTTCTTTGGCTTCTCGCCACCGAGCTTCATTTTGTCAAACAGGATTTCACCTAATTGTTTGGGAGATCCGATGTTGAACTCCGCATCGGCAAGTTTGAAGATTTCGCGTTGTACTTTTTCGGTTTCCTCGCGTAGCTCCTCGGACATCTTATTTAACGCTTTGATGTCGACCTTAACACCTTCATATTCCATTGCAGCAAGCACACCTACCAGAGGCATCTCAATTTCGTTCATGAGTTTGGAATGACCGCGAGCCTCAATTTCTTTTTCTAGTGGTTCTTTAAGCTGGAAGATCTTATCAATACGTTCGCAAACCTGGTTCTTATTTTTTGAGTCCGGATCAGCAAGAAGTTCATAGTTGAGAAATTGTGAGCAAAGCACTTGCAGGTCGTGTGACGCTTCCGGCT
This sequence comes from Chryseosolibacter sp., assembly GCA_035628595.1. GTDB lineage: Bacteria > Bacteroidota > Bacteroidia > Cytophagales > Cyclobacteriaceae > Chryseosolibacter. Next base: position 29,380 of record DASPJN010000084.1, on the reverse strand, counting down.
CAATAAGGTAATGTGCGATCATCGTGTCGAAAACGTCGCCGCAGATGGTCACGCCGTACTTCTGTAATACAAGCAGGGCGCCTTTAATATTGTGACCTACTTTTGAAATCTGAGCGCTGGTAAAAAATGGTGCGAATTCCGTTGCAATTTTTTCAGCTTCTTCCTGTAACCCGATCGGAATGAAGTGTGCTTCACCCTTCTCGAAACAAAAGGCGAGACCTTTCAAGCGATAATCAAAGTTTGGTGCATTATCGGTGATTGCCTCGACAGCCACCACTGCCTGCGAGCATATTTTTTCAAGAAGCGCTTTTCTTAGTTCGGGAACATCAACGAGATAATAGTTCGTGTTTTCTTCCTGAAATCCTGCCTTTTCCTGAACAGCCACTTGTTTTCCAAACATTGAGAGTTGCGCATTCTCTTTTTTAGGCGCCACACTTGAAGTCGGCCCGCTATCGCCGAAGGCGCGCGATGCAATGCCTTTGAATTCCAGCTCGTCAAAAATAGGCTTGAGGATTTCCTGCAACGGGCCAGTGTATTTCAGATTTTCTTCATTGAATTCAATTGGCACGTCAGTGATGATCGTCGCCAATTTTTTAGATAAAATGGCCTGATCCCCATACGTTGTCAGAAGCTCTTTTTGCTTTCCTTTTAACTCGTTGGCATGTGCGACAGCATTTTCAACAGAGCCATATTGTTTAATGAGTGTAGCGGCAGTTTTTGGCCCGATTCCCGGAATGCCCGGGATGTTATCCGACGTATCGCCTTGTAGCCCGAGTATATCTTTCACTTGCGCGACATCCTGAATATCCCATTTCTCACAAACCTCCTTTGGCCCGAGAACGTCAACCGCGTTGCCCATGTATGCAGGCTTGTAAAGAAATACACAATCATTCACAAGCTGTCCGAAATCTTTGTCGGGCGTCATCATGTAAACTTCAAAGTCGCGTTTACAGGCTTCGGCGGCGAGCGTTCCGATAATGTCATCCGCTTCGTAACCGTCGAGTTCAAGTATCGGAATATTAAATCCGCGAATAATTTCTTTCACTTTCGGGATGCCATACCGAATGTCTTCAGGTGTTTCCTGCCGCGTGGCCTTGTATTCAGCAAAGATCTCATCCCGAAACGTTCGTGCTGCGGTGTCGAATGCCACACCGATATGTGTGGGCTTTTGTTTCTGAATAACTTCCAGCAACGTGTTTGTAAAACCAAATGGTACCGATGTGTTGGCTCCTTTAGAGTTTATTCGCGGCGTTTTTGTAAAGGCAAAATGCGCCCTGTAGATCAATGCATAGGCGTCGAGGAGAAACAGCTTCTTCGTTGGTTTTGTCATGGCGTAAATTAAACAGGTTCGGATTAAAGAAGTGAGATAAATACCTACTTAGTCAAAATTTTTATAGATTGATTTATGATCGAAACCCCGCTTCAATGCTTTCTAAAATGGGAACAGAAAGCTGGCGACAGAATATTTTTACGTCAACCAGCGAACAGCGAATGGCATACGTATTCTTACCGCCAGGCCGGAAACGAGATTCGCCGGCTTGCAGCTTACCTGGCAAGCGAGCTACCCGCTGAAAGTAATGTCGCCATACTATCAAAGAATTGTGCTCACTGGCTGATGGCGGATCTGGCCATCATGATGGCCGGCCACGTTAGCGTACCTGTTTACCCGACGCTTTCTTCTGCGGGAATCAATCAGATTCTTACCCACAGCAATGTAGCTGCGATTTTTCTTGGGAAGCTTGATGATTACCCGGCTCAACAGCAAGGTATTCCTGCAATGAAGAAAATATGTTTTCCGCTTTATGGATATCACGAGGGTGTGCTGTGGGATGATATTGTTAAAGGCAACCCTCCAATGAAGACTGGCGATCTGAATCATCACAAGAAGGTTGCAACAATTATGTATTCGTCGGGCACCACCGGTACGCCCAAGGGTGTGATGCTTACACATGAGGCGTTTGGATATGTTGGCGAGGAGGTGATGCGCGATCTTGCTATAACAAAGCCAGAGCGTTTTTTCTCTTACCTTCCACTCAGCCATATTGCTGAGCGCGGGCTGATGGAGATGGTTGCGCTTGCATCCGGGAGCACGATCTCCTTTGCAGAGTCGCTCGACCAATTTGCAGAGAATCTCAGGCATGAAAAACCCAGCATCTTTGGTGGCGTGCCGAGAATTTACGCGAAGTTCCAGGAAGGCGTTCTTAAGAAGATCCCGCAGCAAAAGCTTGAGCGGTTGCTTAGGCTACCTATTGTCAGTTCGATAGTCAAAAGATCGATCATCCGAAAACTTGGCTTATCAAAAGCAAAGGTTATTGTTTCTGGTGCAGCCCCAACGCCGGTTTCGTTACTAGCGTGGTTTGCAAAACTTGGTCTTTGTGTTCGCGAAGTTTATGGCATGACTGAGAACACGGCATTTTCTCATGCAAACTATCGCAAAATCAAATTAGGAACAGTAGGAGAACCATGGCCAAATGTGGAAACGAAAATCAGCGATGATGGCGAAATTCTGATCCGCCATAAAGCTTTGATGAAGGGATACTATCGGGATCCCGAAACCACTGCGCAGGTGTTCACGGGTGACGGATTTTTGAAAACGGGCGACCAGGGTTCAATCGACGAGGATGGATTTTTAACGATCACCGGAAGGGTTAAAGACCAGTTTAAGACGGATAAGGCAAAGTTCATCGCGCCTGCCCCGATAGAAATGAAGTTCCTGGCGAATACTGACATTGAGCAGGTATGCGTTGTCGGTATGGGTATTCCGCAACCAATTGCGCTGATCGTGCTTGCCGAAAGCGCGCGGAATAAATCGAAGGCGGAAATTAACAACGCCATCTCGGACCAGATTCAACAAATCAATCCTTCGCTTGAAAGTTACGAGCGTATAGCCAGAGGCGTTGTAATGAAAAATCCATGGACATTGGAGAATGGACTCATGACACCATCATTAAAAGTAAAGAGAAACGAGATCGAAAAAATATTCTTCTCGCGCTATCCCGCGTGGTACAGGGAGACAAATCTTATCGTCTGGGAGTAGTTCGAAACCTTTCAGGGAATAAATTAATCACTTAATACGTGCTTGGAAGAAATCAAGAACGTGCTTGTATGCATCTTCAGTCGCTGCTTTGTCGAATATGCTATTGCTGGGATTAGCGAAACCATGTTCAGCATCATAGTTTTTCACCGTTAGATCCTTTCCGGCTTTCTTCATGTTCGCTTCAAACTTTTGGACAATTTCAGGCGTAATGTAATCCTCGCGGGATGCAAAGATGCCCAGTACGTCAGCTTGCAAACTTTTTAGTCGGTCAACATCTTCTTCCGGCATGCCATAGTAAATTACGCATCCCGCGGCGTTGTCACCAATTGTTATCGATGCTTGTAAAGATTGCCCTCCACCGAAACACCAGCCGATTGTTCCGACTTTTGCATCCTCGCCCGCGTACGAAAGCGCTCCAAGCACGATGGCATTTCCGCGGTCTTGTTTAAACTGTTGCATATATGTGGCTGCACTGTCTCTATCTGCTGTGACTTTTCCGTCGTACATGTCCAGTGCGATCACGTTCACATTTCCGAGGTCTTTATATAGCTGATCCGAAGATTTCTTAATGTAATCATTCAGCCCCCACCACTCCTGAAACACAAAAATCCAATTGTCAGTTTGTGACTTTGCCTTTAGTAAGTAACCATTTGCCTGTTGACCATCCGGTGTTTTAAAGGAAATCATCTTTCCGCCTTCCTGTGAGATATGTTTGTAAGGCAGAGGAACCGGATGTTCTGAATTAAATTTTTTGTTCGATGCAAACGTTGCGAACTTTTCCGTCGCCGGAGTGTGACACACGGTAATGTTGTCGCCCTGTGCAAAAGAGCAGATGACTAACAATGAAAATGCGAAAGTGAGGATGAATTTCATACTTGAAATTACTTTATTAATAGTTATTAAACCAATACCCCTAATCTTTCAGTTGCCCGCTGATGACTCTGTCGTACGTGATAAAATCGGTATTGATAGGTTCAAATCCTTTCTGGCGTAACAACATGGCAATCTGTGCGCGGTGATAAGAAGAATGGTTCACCAGATGGATCATAATGTTTTCGACGTTGTTCGTGTAAGGTTCGTTGACGTAGTTCTTGTATGTCAGCTCACGATCAAAGTTCTCCGTCTGTTCAACAAAGCCAAGCCATTCATTTGATGCCTGATCGGCCATAGCAGTAAGTTGTTCAAGCGAATAGGCGCCCCATAGTTTTACATCGGGCGCAGGCAAACCTTTAATGCGATGAAGCCAAAGAAACTGTGCTGCAACCACATGACCGAGCAACGATAGAATTTTTTCGTCGTGTACTTGCTGCCGTACAAGTGTTCTAATAACACGGCTGGTCGCCCATGCATTATATTGATATAGTTTCAGAAAGTACTTTTTCATAGCGACGGCAATTTACACCGCAAAAGTTTTATGCAAAGAAATTGTACCAGTCTTGTCTCCATCCGATGAAACATCACTCTTGTCAAAGATGACGAAGGTCTGTGTATTGATCCAGAATCCATCCTGTTAAGCTTAACCTTTCGCGTGTTGCGGGTTGAACTTCATGTTCGATCAGATCGCTTCGAAAGCAAACGAGTTTTCCAGCGGTAGGCAGCACGCTCAGCGTAATCGCTGGCAAGAACATCCTGAGCTGTCCGCCGTCGTCGTTCGTCCAGTTTTTATTCAGATAACAGATTACAGAGATTTTTCTGTGATCGTCTTTTTTGAACTGATCCAGATGCCGCCGGTAAAAGCTTCCAACTGGATACATCGTGAGATGCATCTCAAAATCTTTCAGACTGAGATAAAGCGTCTGATTTAAATGTTGAATTAAGGATGAAATGCGTTCGGTGTAAACCTTTACAGGAGCTGGTGCAGATTCTTTATCGATCCACTGAATATAGTCGCCACGAATAGCTTCGTTGATTTGTTGCTCATGTTGCTTTCCGATGGCCGCCTTTTTAAACGCGGCTACATCGCCAAACGAAGGCAGCGACAAAATATCATCGACCTCTTTTTGGCTCAGAAATTGGTCAACAATAGAGAAACCGTTTTCTGCGAGGTTATCCGCAATGGTGTCGAATGCCGCTGTCATATAACAAAGTTAAACGGCAAATGTCTATACTTACGCGCTTTTCAATATGTCTTTTAAGGAATTTATGTGTGGTCGTTTATTTAGTATGTTCGGCTTGATTGGGATACTGATCCTTTCGGGTTGTCAGTTGCCGGATGAAGAAATTGTTCTGCGGCAGATACGGGATGTCGTTGCTGACGCGACATCTGAACCGATGCTGAAAGCTGAAGCGGTTTTTTATAATCCAAATAATGTCCGTGGCCAGCTCAAAAGTATTGACGTCGAGATTTTCGTCAATGGAAAGAAGGCGGGTTTAGTAAAAAGGGAGTACCACGTTAGAATACCAGCCAGGGGCGAATTTACCGTTCCCCTTGAAGTGAAGCTGAATCTGAAAGAGTTGGGTACGATGGAAACGCTGCTCGGCGTTTTGGGGGGCAAAAAATTCGATGTGCAATATTCGGGCGATCTGCGGGTTAAATACCGAGGGCTACCGATCAAGGTGCCGGTTGATTATAAAAGTGAGATCAGGCTACGTTTTTGAAGATTTTTCAAAAGAAATCCCCTGAAAATCAGGGAAATATTGCCGAACTATTTATACTTGCTTAAAGTTATTATTACAAAAGATAAAAATGGGAAGACCACCAGTATTACCGAAAAAGAAAAAGGATGGATTTTGGCTTGAAGTACGCAATAAGGGCGCTGACAGCGGTACGATCCTTATTCGTGACACGTACGAGGCGATGATGCAGGCAGCTAAAATGTATCAGAATACGAAGGATGTGATCATTCTCGGTGAGCACCGTAACGGTAAGAAAGTGCAGGAAACACCGAAAGAGAAAGCGGAAAAGAAGTCAAAGAAGGCTTAGAAATTTTTCAAGACTTCTTCGACCCTATTTGCACTCCCATAAAAACCCACCAATCGAAGCATTACGCGGTCAACCAGCGTGTCAGGACATGATGCGCCGCTCGTTAATATGATCCGGACTTCCTCCTTTTCTGGAAGATACCCGAACGAAATCTTTTTCTCCTTCCGATGATAATCAAAATGATGTATCTCTTCTTTTGATTTTATTTCCTTATCGCTGTTGATAAAGTATGTTGGGAATTTGCGCTCGCAAAGCTCAACGATATGAGAGGTGTTTGAGCTGTTATATCCACCGACCACGATTGCCAGGTCAGCATCGGTTTTCAGTAGCTCGTATGTTGAATCCTGGTTGTCATTTGTTGCATAACAGAGAGTGTCACGCGTGTCGGCAAAATGCAACCGAAGATTCTCCTCTCCATACTTCTTAATCATTACACCGCGAAGGTAGTCTGCAATAGCCTGTGTTTCTGTCGCGAGCATTGTTGTCTGGTTGACGACGCCGATTCGTTGCAGGTGCACATCAGCATCAAAGCCTCGTGACACTTTTGACTCAAACTCCCTGTAAAAATCTGAAACAGGGAGATTGCCTTCGATGTATTCACCGAGCCGCATGGCTTCCTTGATGTCGCGCACGACAACTGAAGCTGCATGCTGCGCGCTATGCGAAAAAGTAGCGCGGGTTTCTTCGTGCCGCGGTTTGCCGTGTATGACAACGGTGTAGTTATCCTTTCCGAGTTTTTCAGCGCGGTTCCAAACCTTTTCAACAAATGGACATGTAGTGTTATACTTATGTACCTCGACATTATTGTCGAGAAGCTGATTTTCGATTTCGACCGTTGTGCCGAAGGCAGGGATAATCACAATGTCTTCGCTGGTGATGTTTTCCCATGGGATAAGCTGCGTGCCATCGGTGTCCATGATAAAGCTGATGCCGCGGCTTTGAAGATCCTCGTTCACTTCCTGGTTGTGAATCATCTGGCTTAGCAGATATACTTTCTTGCCCGGGTTTTCCTCAAGGGCTTTGTAACTGATCTCAATGGCGTTTTCTACGCCGTAGCAAAATCCAAAATGTCGTGCGATGTAAAATTTGACGGCGCCAAAGTCAAGAACGGCCGGTGAAAAATCCTGTTTACGCAGGTCTTTTTGTCTGCGTGCCTCTTTAACCTTTCCGGTGATAGATGACCGGTAATACGAAGGGATGTCAAACTTTTTGATAACAGTTTATTTTACCTAACCACAAAGTTAGGAAGTTTGTTACAACTGTATCGAAATAAAATCTCCAAAGACTTACGCTTTCAGGCTGAGACAACAAGAGACGTATGAATGGTTCACACGTCTCCTGAGTATCTCTTATTTATTGTCTAAGCCGCCTTGGAAAGCTTATCTTCTTCGATCGTATTCTTTCTGGGTTCCTTTTTTTCAAGGTCAAACCACATTACCTCTACAAGATTCTTTTTGATGTACTTTAAAACTTCTACAACCTTTCCATCAATCTTGCTGCGAACACGTTCGCCCTTCCTAAACAATCTTCTCATAATCTCTATTCTTCTTTACATTCTAAAAGCATAGTTGAACTCCTTCGGCAGGTCTTCGTAAGTACCTGAAAGAATTACTAACTCTCCTGATTTCTTTTTCTTAAGGATGTCGTTGAACTCTTTTACTGAAGTCACCGGTGTATCGTTGAGCTTGGTGATAATAAAACCTTCGCGGATCTGTGTTTCACGTTTCAGTTTGCCGTTCGCCAGCGTCTTGATTCGTACACCGGAATCAATATCGAGATTTTTTGCGACATTTTCATCTATTTCTTCTAATTCTATGCCAAGAGCGGCAATACCTTCCCGATCTTCAGCTTTGATTACTGTCGTTTTGCCATCCTTAGATTTGAGCACCACCGGTATTGTCAGTTCCTTTCCATCACGATTAACAGTAAGGTTAACTCTATCGCCGGGCCGACGTCTGCCGATGTATTCAATCAATGCTGTATTGGATCGAATTTCCGTGTCATCAATTCTCACGACCACATCACCTTCCTTGAGGCCGGCATCTTTTGCGGAACTCATTTCAGAAAACCCTGAAATGTATGCGCCTTCATTTACGCTGAGGTCATTTTCCTTTTTCAATTGACTGTTCACACTGGCAATCTGTACGCCAAGCCATCCGCGTTGAACTACTCCGTACTCAAGCAGGTCCTCAACAACCTTGCTTACGATATCAGATGGTACCGCAAATCCGTAGCCTGCATAAGACCCTGTTGTGCTTGCAATCGCCGTGTTGATTCCAATCAGCCCTCCCTGAAGATCAACAAGCGCACCACCGCTGTTGCCAGGATTAATTGCTGCATCGGTTTGAATAAAAGATTCGATGGCCGTACGAGCACCATCTGGTGTTCTGCTGCCGAGGATATTAATATTACGCCCTTTAGCACTGATGATACCGGCAGTAACCGTTCCTGTCAGATTAAATGGGTTACCAACAGCAAGAACCCATTCCCCGACTTTTGTTTTGTCCGAATCAACAAATGAAAGGTATGGAAGACCTTTTTGATTAATCTTCAATAAAGCAATGTCGGTATCCGGGTCCGTTCCGATTACCTCTGCCGTAAACGTACGGTTATCAGATAGCGACACTTCGACAAGATCCGCATCCTGCACAACGTGATTGTTTGTAACGATGTAACCGTTTTCATTTATGATAACGCCGGATCCGGAACTTTCGGCCGGGCCCTGCCGCATTCGCGGGCCAAAGAATTCTTCAAATGGGTCAACGTATTGTCTTTGCGGAGACGCCGCCGTTTGGGATGAACGGATATGGACCACCGCAGGCATCACCTTTTCAGCCGCTGCGGTGAAATCAAGTGGAACGGCTTTACCATTTTCGTCCACCTTGTAGGCGACGTTGGCCGTCGGGATTTTCGTGATATGCTCTAATGTGACCTTCTCCTTATCCTCATCTAACCATTGATAGGACGCAACCGTACATACACTTCCGAGAACGGCCGCGAGAAACAGGGAACTAAATTTTCTCATAGCTCTTATTTTTATTTTAGTTTGATTACGATTTTTAACAAAAATCAGGCAGATTTTATATTTGCGAAATTCTGTCAGACTCCTGGACTAAACTATAACGCGTAAAACAAGCAGAGGTTCGTTAATCTAACGTTAATCTTGTACATTCATTTGTAAAAACATGTCATAAATATTTCTATGGACATTCGCATAATACTATTCCTCGTGCTTTCGACCGCCGTGTGCCGCGCACAGTCAAATGATTTTAACTGGCTGATTGGGAAATGGCAATTGCAGGGGAAGCAGACGTTTGAAACCTGGTCCAGATCGCCGGGCGGTGATTTAATGGGCAAATCTTTTAAAGTTTCCAGACAAGACACCACAATGCTCGAACAAATTACGATTCAGCAAAGGGAAGGAACTTATTTTTACGTGCCCGATGTTGCGGGCGACCAAAAGGCAATTCCGTTCAAAATTGTGCATTTCTCGGAAACCGGTTTTACGGCGGAAAATCCCGACCACGATTTTCCGAAGCTGATCCGTTATGCGTATATGCAGAAGGATGGATTTGAAATCCTTAACGCATCGATTGAAGGAGATGGAAAGGTGATTCCCTATAACTTCACAAAGGTCGATTGACGCTCGTCGACAACCGGATGTCTGTTATTTTGTCACTTTTTAGATCGGGCCTTGGCCATTAAAAATTACATACTTTTGCACCGGTCTCGCTTATGACAGTTTCGGCAAAAATAATTCTGAAGAAAGGAAAAGAGTTTTCCATCCAGCGTTTCCATCCGTGGATATTTTCAGGGGCTATTCAAAAGCAAGAAGGCGTAAGCACCGATGGGGCATGGGTGGAGGTACTGGACTTCAAAGGCAATACGTTGGGATTTGGCCACTATCAAAACGGCAGCATTGCGGTGAGAATATTGTCCTTTGCTAAAACTGCTCCCGATGAGTCATTCTGGATCAATAAATTTCTGCATGCGCGGCAGTTGCGAAGATCCAGCGGGTTGCCGTCTTCACATACAAATGCTTATCGATTGGTTCATGCGGAGGGTGATGGTCTTCCGGGATTAATCATCGACTATTACGACGGAATTGCAGTTGTGCAGGCGCATTCAGCGGGTATGCATCTTGATCGGGAGCGCATAGTCATAGCGTTACAGGATGTTTTTTCCGATGAACTAAAGGCGGTGTATTACAAAAGTCATGGAACGCTCCCGGGTAACATGCGCGAAGCAGCTTCGGAAGAATATCTTTTTGGGATGGGTGTGGTGCCGCACATTATCTATGAAAATGACAACAAGTTTTATGTTGACTGGGAAGAAGGACAAAAAACCGGGTTTTTCCTCGATCAACGCGAAAACAGGAAACTACTTGCACAATTTTCAAAAGACAAGAAAGTACTGAACACGTTTTGTTATACCGGAGGTTTTTCGGTGTACGCTTTAAGCGCAGGTGCATCCGTGGTTCATTCTGTGGATGCATCGCAAAAAGCAATTGACCTTACCAAAAAGAATCTCGACCTGAATGGATTTAATACGAATGTTCATAGATGCTTTGCGGAAGATACATTTGATTTCCTTAAAGATAAACATGGGATCTATGACGTGATAATACTTGATCCTCCCGCATTCGCGAAGCACCGTGACGCGCGGCACCAGGCAGTAAAAGGATATCAGCGGCTGAATACAGAAGCAATGCAGAAAATCCGGAATGGGGGAATCATTTTTACATTCTCCTGCTCACAGGTAGTTGACAGGCAACTGTTTTATGACACGATCGTTTCAGCAGCGATCCAGGCAGGGAGGCAAATCAAAGTCCTTCATCACCTTAATCAGCCCGCAGATCATCCCGTTTCTATTTACCATCCCGAAGGCGAATATTTGAAGGGACTCGTTCTTTACGTTGAGTGAGTTTAGTGTTCGCTGGCATCAAGGTCTTTCAGAATTTTCCTGACGTCTTCTTCAGTGCTTGATAGCTTTGCCTTGCATATCCCGATAAGGGTGGCAGCGCGTTTTACTTTTTCCGAAAGAACGTCAACTGAAATTTCTCCGCTTTCAATTTCATTCACGATCTGCTGGAGCTCCGCAAAAGCGTCTGTATAATTTGTGTCGTTATTCATGGGTATCGTGATTGCTGATTTTTTTAACTTCCGTTATTATCGTGCCATCTGCCAGCCTCGTACGAATCGTTTGTCCTGATTTTAGTTCCGTCACCGATTTTACTACCCTGCCATTTCCATCGGTTGTGATCGAGAATCCCCTGCGCAAAACATTGACCGGATCAAGCAGCGTTACGCTGTGGTGAAGTCGTTCAATCTTTCGGACTTCATTTCCGTGCACAACACTTGCGTTCGATCCAAGCATCGATTTTTGTTGACGGATTGAATCAAATTGATGCTGGAGGAAAGACTCTGCGCCTGTATTCAGCGTTTCATGTGTTGTTCTAAGGGAATGTCGGAAAGTATTAATTGCCAGAAGAAGTTTGGAGTAAAAGGAATGGCTTGTCGTTTTCAGGCCCGCGCTGTGTCTGGTTAAAGCGTTTGATGTAATTATTTTAAAGAGCTGTACGCTGTTTGCGAATTGCTGCTGCTTACGGTTCAAGAGATCTTCGGCGAAGGTGTTGACCAATCTGGCAGCATTGGTAAGAGGTTCCGAAAAATTATGAAAGTGCTGTAAGATGAAGTCTGCAAGCTCAGTTGGTGTGATGGCGTTTTTGAACGACACCATCTCGGCAACTGTTTCATTTGTTGAATGTCCGATCCCTGTAAAAACTGGAATGGGAAACATTGCAATTTCACGCGCCAATTGATAATTGTTGTATGAAGACAAGCCAACATCACCCCCACCACCCCGGATAATCGCCACCGCATCAAAGTGTTGATGCACACTTTTGATTCGCCCGAGTTGATAGAGGATGGATTCAACAGCGCGGTCTCCCTGTAGCAATGCCGGAAAAAGCATATTAAAGACACGATAATTCCAGGGATTACCTTGAAGAATTTTCAGGTAATCTGCATAGCCCTTGCTTGTCTCTACGGAAATCACCGCAATTCGTTTTGGAAGAAGCGAAAGTGAAAGAAGTTTATTTTTTCGAAAAAGGTTTTCAGCTTGCAGGCGCTCAATGCTTTCATGTTTTTCTTTCTCAAGTTCACCGAGCGAAAATATTGGATCAATATCCAGCATGCGAAGGCAAAGCCCATGCGCCGGATCAAAATGAATAGAGGCAAGAAAGAGAATGCTTATTCCGTCTTTGATGTGCTCCTTTGTAACTTTTAAAAACCGCGCATTGATTCGTTGATAATCGCTTTTCCACAAGTTGGCTTTTATCTGTGCGATCACTTTTCCGTCTCTTTTTTCAACCAACTCCGGATAACAGTGGCCGGAATGAGAGTAGTGATTGAGCTTGTTCATTTCAGCTTTAACCCAAAAGGATGACTTATAGCGTTCAGCGATCGTTTTCTGAATGCTGCGCGTTACTTCGTAGAGCGAAAATATTTGTTTGTCTCGCTGGGTTTCCGGCATGCTGATCTTCTCCAGCAAGATAGAAATTGTTAAATCAACTAGTAAAAATTATTGGTGATAACGTAGTTTGGATTGTCCTTCAGCCATGTGCGTGTTTGTAGAAGTGCTTCTTCATAGCTGCTGACATTCAGATTGCCGTCGCCGTCGCTGCTGATAGGAAAGTTTTTGATGACGGGTGCAATCGCTTCCATCACACGATATCCGCACAATATTTTTTTGTTCGAGTCCGGGTTAGCGGACTCACATGTCGGATCGTCATGTCGGATAACTGCCTCAAGTGTCCTGAATATTTCCGGGTTACGGGTGTAAATTAAATCGGGTACGACATCGTAGACAAGTGCGTCGTTATATTCGGCGTTCTTCAACTTATCCAGAATAAATTGTATTGACGCATTATCTGACATTCGCGCGAGCGCAAGGTGTGCTGCCCATCGGTTTTTAAACGCTGTTTTCGATCGTGTTATCTGTTTAAGTTTTTGCTTCGTATCAGTGATGTCAATATATCCCGCAAGCATCATCAACGCCGGCAAGTGAGGTGTTGCGCGTTGAACGTAGTTGGAAAGTGTGTCTTTGTTTGCCTTTGTGAAAAGAGATCGATCATAATGCGTGAGCGCAGCGATGACGCTACCAATGATGCCGGAATCTTTGTCTCGAAGTCCGGTGAGCAAAAGACCGATTGCTATTCGTTTTGTCTCGATTTCATTCGTTGCTTCTCCAATTCTGCGAATAAAATAAAATGCTTTCTGTCGGACTTGCGGTATAGAATCGGTTGACCATTGTGCCAACCTGGTTAATAGTTGCGTTTCATTTTTTGTATCACTGAGAATCGAGATCGGAGCATTTGTCGCAGTATTATTTTTGACCGCAGTCATAAAACGATCTAAATCTTTGATGGACGATTGGGAGAACGCTGCAAATGGAAAAATAGATACTAGGAAAGTAAATACAAACGCGCGAATATTTCGACGGAGCATGGCAGAGAGGTTTAGTCAGGCATCAAAATTCCTGAAAATAATGCAGATCGCAAAATCGCAGATTAGACATGAATCCAGGATTCCAACCCGACGACCTATCTGCGTGTCTAACATGCAAACCAAAAACTTATGCGTCGATTAATATACTTATTCGCACTAATTGCATTTGCAGGATGTAATGATGAAATGAAACCTGAAGGATGCTCCACGCCTGCAACAATTCGGGATTTAACCGGTTTTGATGGATGCCGGTGGGTCCTTGAATTAGAGGACGGGACAAAGTTGGAGCCAGTGGTTAGGTTATATGGGTGCTTCTCGTCATACTATGCGAACGGGGATGTAGTTCCCGAAATTCAGTCATTGGATGCGCTCGCCAATTTTGAAATTGTGGATGGGAAAAAAGTGATGATAGATTATGAGGTGGTTTCCGGCCCAAGTATTTGCATGGTGGGACAGACGGTGACTGTTACCTGCATCGAGGAAATTCCGCTTCCAACGCAGGACTAACGGGATGAACCCTTTCTGTCTTTCGACAGATCGTCAAACAAACTGTTGAAAATTGAGAGGATTAGACTGGTGGCGAGCGCCCACCAAAATCCGTTCACAACAAAATCGGTGACGAAATAGTCGACCATTAGCACGATCAAGGCGTTTATTACCAGTAGAAATAACCCCAGGGTTACAATTGTGATTGGAATTGTGAGTAAGATCAGCACCGGTTTTACTACAGCGTTTGCAATTGAAAGTAACAATGCGACGATCAGTGCCGTGCCATATCCGTCAATATCGACGCCGGGCAAAAGGTAGGCTGTCAGAAAAACCGCCAATCCGTTGAGCAGAAAGCGAATAACGAAATTCATTCTCTTCAGAAAAAATTTGTGTTAATATCTGCTTTTAAGTCAACACCGCAAATTTTAACTTGGCATCCATGTATGCGATTGTGGATATTGAGACGACTGGCGGTTATGCAGAAAATCACCGCATTACGGAAATCGCAATTTATCATCACGATGGGATCAGCATCACAGACTCATATCATACGCTGATCAATCCCGGCAGAAATATTCCTTACTACATCACTGGATTAACCGGCATTACGAGCGAGATGGTGAGCCTGGCGCCTTCATTCGAACGTGTGGCAAAAGAAATTCACCAATGGCTTGATGGTAAAATCTTCGTAGCCCACAACGCACATTTTGATTACTCGTTCCTTCGAAAAGAACTTGAGCAGGTTGGAATAGCATGGAACGCCAAGAAACTTTGCACAGTACGATTGAGTCGCAAAATTATCCCGGGATTGCGTTCTTATAGTCTGGGAAGTCTTGCAGAGAGCTTAGGCATCGAGATAAAAAACCGACACCGTGCAGGAGGCGATGCCGAAGCGACAGTAAAAGTTTTTGACGAGCTGCTGCAACGCGATCGCGAAAGCTACATTCTGAAAACGTTGAAGAAGAACTCAGGTGAGACCATTCTTCCGCCAAATCTTCCGAAAGAAGTTTATGACAAGCTACCCGTTCAGTGTGGTGTTTATTATTTCCATAATGCACATGGCGCAGTCATTTACGTTGGGAAAGCTGTTAACATCAAGAAACGTATAACGGGACATTTTACAGGTGAAGCACGTGAATGGAGTAGATCAAAAATCCGCAATGAGATTCACCATATCAGCTATGAGCTTACCGGAAGCGAATTGATTGCGCTTATTCTTGAATCGCAGGAAATAAGAAGACTTTGGCCGAAATATAATCAGGCGCAGAAATTTAAGTCGGAGGAGTGGGGGATCTATGACTATGAAGACCGCAATGGATATATCAGGTTTTCAGTCAATGCTGTAACACGTGGCTCGCGACCGCTAATCCGATTTACTTCAAAGGGTGATGCGTGGAATTTTCTCTGGGCCAAGGTCCGTGAATTTGATCTATGTCCGAAGCTAAGCGGGCTGCAGGTAACGAAGGGGCTATGCTTCGATTATCAGAGCGGTGAATGCAAAGGCGCGTGTATGTGTCTTGAATCGGAAAGCGGATACAACAGCAAAACAGAAAAAGCAATTCAATCATTCAGGGGCGAAGGTCAGACCGTTGCTATCATCGGTAAGGGAAGGCGTCTCGATGAGCAGTCGCTCGTGCTCGTGGAGGATGGGTCTTATTTTGGTTTCGGATTTTTCGACAGACAGGCCGGGATTTCAGATCTGGAGTCGGCGCGGAATTTCGTGAGAAGAAGTATTGAAACGCCAACCGTTCAGAATCTGATCAATTCGTACCTGATGAATCCGCGCGGATCGCAGGTTGTAATATTCTAATTTTACTTTCTACTTCGACCGACGATTCCCGGGTATAATGATGGAACGGAATCACTTTGAAAAATTTCTTTTGTGTCGATATCCATCATCGACAAACAGCCTGTCCATCCGGCGCCAGTGTCCATCAACCAGATATCGCCCGAAAGAAATGGAGCAATACCAACAGGTGTGTGCCCG
Organism: Chryseosolibacter sp.; assembly: GCA_035628595.1. Lineage (GTDB taxonomy): Bacteria > Bacteroidota > Bacteroidia > Cytophagales > Cyclobacteriaceae > Chryseosolibacter. Next base: position 13,436 of record DASPJN010000084.1, on the reverse strand, counting down.
AGATAAACCTCATCGAATGTAGTAAGCTTTTCCTGAACGTTGCTATAATAGTTTAGCAGTGCTCGCTTGGCAAGTGAACGATCCCACAACAGCGTTGACATCGTTTGTCCTTCAATTGGCTGATCAGTAATAAAGCCTGCATGCACAAAAAGTTTTGCTCCGAGCTTATGATATAGAAAAGATTTGTTGAGCACTTCGATGTGGCTTTCGGGAACTCCACTTTGGTAACTCTCAACTGTTGCTTTTCCTCCTTGATTCAGCCACACCTCATCCGCAACTCCTGTCTGCATCCACTCAAGCGTCCAGAAGTCATGGTTGCCGAAAATATAGATCAGGTTTTTTATCGAGAGCAATTTGTCAATTACTTCTTTGGTTTCGGGCCACCCATCGGCCGCATCCCCGAGAAAAATAAGCATGTCATGCTGGTTGTCGAAATCAGAACGTTCGAGACATTGTACCAGCGCTCTGTATGCTCCATGAATGTCGCCCATGACAAATCTTCTGCTCATTGCGCCTTTAATATTGTCCAATAACGTTCTATCACATTTTTTAAATGCAAATGTCGATAATTACGTTATTTTTGGCCGGGTTTACTAAATGAAATATGGAATCTGTTATTGTTGAAAAACACCAGGAACATAAGCACAAAATAAAGCAGGTTGTAACCGAAGTTGGAAAGGTTGTGGTGGGGCAGGAGTATATGGTGAACCGGCTTTTGATTGGCCTATTTACTAATGGACATATCCTGCTCGAAGGCGTGCCGGGACTCGCGAAGACACTTACGATTAGCACACTGGCACGCGTTCTTCATCTTGATTTTCAACGCATTCAGTTTACACCCGATCTATTGCCAGCCGACCTCGTCGGCACGATGATCTATAACCAAAAGGATGGAAAATTTGAAGTAAAGAAAGGGCCGATCTTCGCCAACATAATTCTTGCAGATGAGATTAACCGCTCACCTGCAAAGGTACAGTCGGCGCTACTTGAAGCAATGCAGGAAAAAACTGTTACCATCGGCGAAACAACTTTCACGCTTGATCGCCCATTCCTCGTGATGGCAACACAAAACCCCGTTGACCAGGAAGGAACGTATCCACTACCGGAAGCGCAGGTCGACCGTTTCATGATGAAAGTTTTCGTGAACTATCCGACGAAAGAGCAGGAGATGGAAGTGATGAGAAGAATTTCAAACATGCGTTTTGATTACACGGTTAATACTGTTCTCACAAAAGAAGAGATTTTCGATATCCGTGATCAAGTAAACAAAGTAAAGATTTCCGAATCGCTTGAGCGTTATATAATCGAGTTGGTGTATGCGACTCGCAAGCCACTTGAATATAAATTGAATGACCTCGCGCAATACATCCAATTTGGTGCATCACCGCGCGCGAGTATCAATCTGAATCTGTCATGCAAAGCGCTCGCGTATATGGACGGTCGCGATTATGTGTTGCCAGAAGACATTAAAGAAGTTGCCCTGGATGTGATGAATCACCGGATCCTGCTCAACTACGAAGCGGAAGCTGACAACGTCAGGACCGCTGACATCATCAAAGCTATTCTTAGCAAAGTGCCGATCAATAAATAGCCAAGATTTAAGCTCGGGTTGTTCACCCTAATTTTTTTTGACCATTCATTTGGAGTGGTTTATTCACGCGAACAATTAGCAGCGGAGTTTGTTTTTACTTGTTCATCTATTTCTCATGAATGAACACTCCTCGTGTTTTTCTCTGCGCATAACATTTCCGTAATCTTCTATCGCTGTTCCTTAACAAATTGGTAAATGCGGCGAGAGCATCGTGTAACATTATGATCTCACCTTTGGGTCAGAAAATAATGATCAACAAATAAATTAAATGATGAAAAAGTTCTTATCCATGCTAGCGATTGCAGCTATGTTAACGACAAGCTTTGTGGCTTGCGATGACGAAGATGAAACGGCGGGACCTTCAATTGTCGCGCCTGCTACGCAGAGTGTTAAAATTGAATCAACGAATGAGTTGATATTCGATGTAACTGTTCCTGGGGGATACAAGTCGGCAACAGTTGAAGTAACGGGTGGATCTGCGGAAATCTTTTCTGAACCGGCAGCTTCTGCTTCTACAGGGGAAATTGTTGTAGAGTATGTTTCCGAAGGTACTGAAGGCGACGAGACGCTCACACTGGTTGTAACTGATAATGCTAACAAAACACAGACATCAACAGTTAATATCACCATATCGGCTTTTGAAACAGTGGTTGTTACTGGTCAACTCGAGGGAACCCACAACTGGACATCAGATAAGATATATGAGTTGCAGGGTCGGGTTATTTTAAAAGATGAAGGCGTTCTGAATATTGAAGCAGGCACTTTAATTAAAGGCCAGGAAGGTACTGGTGTAAATGCGTCAACTTTGATGATTGCTCGCGGCGCAACGATCAATGCACAAGGAACGGAAATCGCGCCAATTATTTTCACTTCCGTGTTCGACAATATTCTGCCCGGTCAAAAATCAGGAACAACTCTTACCACGTCGGACCGAGGCAAGTGGGGGGGACTTGTCATTCTTGGAAAAGCTCCAATTTCTGTTTCAGGTGCAACCGAAGCGCAGATTGAAGGTGTGCCTGCAAGCGAGACCCTTGGCCTCTATGGTGGCGACGTCGCCAATGATAATTCAGGGACGTTGCAATATGTTTCCATTCGTCATGGCGGATCCATCATTGCAGAGGGTAGTGAAATTAATGGACTAACATTGGGTGGCGTAGGAAGTGCTACCACCATAAGCAACATTGAGATTTTTGGTAACGAAGATGATGGCGTTGAATTTTTCGGTGGATCTGTTAACGTCACGAACATTCTAATTGCATATCAGGGTGATGACGCAATAGACATCGATCAGGCGTATTCAGGCACAGTCGACGGGTTCTACGTGGTTCATGGAGGATCAACTGATGAAGGGTTGGAAATTGATGGACCAGAAGGTTCGGTAAATGCAACTGGAAGATTTACATTAACAAACGGAACTATTGTTGGCGATCCTTCACAGGCAGGAGATGCCTCGAGCCTCGGAGATTTTAAATCAAAGGCGCAGGGCACAATCGAAAATGTTATGTTCAAAGGATATACTGCCGGCAAGAAAATTAAGATTGCCGCAAGCTATGCAACAGCATGCGCTCCCGGATCAGCCAATGCCTTCAGCAATCTTGTAGATGATCTGCTTATATTCGATGAGGTTGATTTTACAGGTTATGTTGTAGATGTGTACTCAGCAAGCATTGACAATTGCGCTGAGGCAAACGTACCAACCGCAGACCAGGATGCAGCAGAAGACAAGATTATTTCATCATCCGTAACAAACGGAATCCCTGCAACATCTACATGGGACTGGTCACTGACAAAAGAGAAATCGTTAATTCAATAATTCCTATAACGGTTGTTTGTTGAAGGCCACCTGTGGTGGTCTTCTTCTTTTTATGTTATCGCAATGTTAGGTTGCTACATTGCAAACTGCAGGCTCACCTGTTGTCGCGTTAAGCTCCGCCGTATTTAGTTTTTCGCTGAGGTACACCCTTGAATTGTGTGTCAATAATTGTTAACGCAATGTTACATCACGCTAAGGATTCCCACTAAAACTTAAAAGCTTGATAACGTTGCGTTTTCTATTTTCTTGAAGCTCCCAGTTAGTTTTGTGCCAGGAATTATGAATACGATTATGAAAACATTGTTAACTCTTTCAACTGCAATTCTCATTTGTGTTTCAGTCCAAGCGCAAAAAGGTTTTGTGAGAGGAAAAATTATCGACGGAGAAAATGGTGAGAGTTTGTATGGCGCTACAATCGTAAAGAAAGGCACAACCATTGGCGTTCTTTCCGATTTTGACGGCAATTATTCACTCGCGCTCGATCCGGGCACGCACACAATTGTACTGACCTTCATCAGTTACAAGACTGAGATCAGGGAAGACATCGAAGTAAAAGCCAACGAAGTTACAAGATTGGATGTTGCAATGATGTCCAAGGTGTCGCAACTGCAGGAAGTAGTCGTGACAAGTGAAGCACTTCGAGATTCGGAACTCGGTATGATGACAATGCAACGGAAGTCAACAAACCTTCTTGATGGCATGTCGAATCAGACTTTTCGGAACACTGGCGATAGAGATCTCGCGTCTGCCATCGGGCGTGTAACGGGAGTTTCGATACAAAACGGGAAGCATGTTTACGTCCGCGGTCTCGGAGATCGTTACACACGCACCACGATCAATGGCATGACCATCCCTGGTCTTGATCCCGACAGGAATGATGTGCAGGTTGATATTTTTCCTACCGCCCTGCTCGAGAATGTTACTATTTATAAGACGTTTTCGGCAAACCTTCCAGGTGATTTCACCGGTGGAATGGTGGACGTAGAAACAAAGAACTTTCCTGAAGAAAAAATTACAACAGTTTCATTTGGCTTGCGCTACAATCCAAAGATGAATCTGAATAACAATTTTCTTTCGTATGATGGAGGGTCAAGCGATTGGCTAGCAATTGATGATGGAACGCGCGAGATGCCGTTTGCCGCAGGAACCGTTGTTCCTGACCAATCATCGCAAGACCCCAGACTTGAATCGTTGACACGAAGCCTTAATCCGACACTTGGCGTGAAACAGCACCGCAGTCTCCTGAACGGATCGTTTTCATTCAATCATGGAAACCGGATTAACCGCGCGCGTTACACAATTGGTTACAATGCAATTTTTAACTACCAGAATAGATTTGAACATTACACAGATGCAGAGTTTGGTGAATATACCAAAGATGACGACGCTTCTCTGACCCAGTTTTTCAAGGAAGAAGTCAGGAAAGGTCCGCTTTCACGGATCAATACTCTTTGGAGTGGATTATTGTCTGGTGCAATAAAGTTTGACAACCACACTTTTTCAGCATCGCTATTCCGCACGCAAAATGGAATAACGGAAGCCACAGAAAGAGTAAGTCAGAATTATGATGAAACTAACGCCACGTTGCACCAGAATATTCTTACGTACTCTCAACGATCTGTTACAAACGGAATCGTTGGAGGCAAGCATCAGTTTGGCAAGCTTCGTTTTGACTGGAAGAATGCGTTGACGAAGTCACGCACATACGATCCGGATTTTCGTACCACTTCCGTTTCGATTACTGATCCAGAACATCCAACGCTTAACCGAGGCGACGGCGCGGGAATCAACAGATTCTGGAGAGACCTGAATGAGATGAACGAAAATCTTAAGGTCGATTTTACACTTCCTTACGGGAAAGACAACAAGCTGCAGTTCGGCGCCAGTGGTCTTTATAAAAAGAGGAACTTCGATGTTCAAAACTATTTCATCTTCGAAACCGGTGGAACGCCTATCTCCACATCTCCCAACGAGTTTCTAAAACCTGAAAACATCTGGACCGGTGATGAACCAAGCGGTTTTTACCTGGTTGGAAATTACGAGGCGAGCAATAATTATGCTGCTTCAGCAGGAACATACGGCGCTTACGTGATGACGGAAATGAAAGTTGGCCAGAAGTTGAAAGCAACATACGGCGTGCGTGTTGAGAAATCTGATATGTATTATACTGGTACCGATATTTTCGGTACTTCGTATAGCGACATGCAAACGCTTGATGAACTGGACTTCCTTCCTTCCGTGAACTTCATGTACAGTCCGACAGAGGCAACAAATTTCAGAGCATCTTATGGCAGAACCCTCGCCCGTCCGTCATTTAAAGAAAAGTCCTCAGCGCAGATCTATGATCCTATCACTGGTCGCTTCTTCAACGGAAATCTTGATCTTCAACAAAGCAACATCAATAACTTCGACATTCGCATTGAAAACTTCTCACGTGATGGGGACATGCTTTCATTCTCAATGTTTTATAAGCAATTCTCCGGACACATCGAACTCGTGACTTACGATATTGCATCGAACAACGTGAAGCCGCGCAATGCGGGCGACAGCCGGGTTTACGGGGCAGAGCTCGAAGTAAAAAAGCAACTGGATTTCCTGTCAGAATCATTGCAAGGATTAACCATCGGTGCTAACGTTTCTGTGGCACGTTCGGAAGTCGACATGAACTCAGTATTTGTAAATGATAACGAAACCAACCGCGTAACAGAACTGGAGTCGAGGAAATTTAATGCACGTGTTGGAGAGACGGTAGATAATAATCGCCCAATGGCTGGCCAGTCGCCGTATCTTATCAACTCTTACTTGAACTATGCGGACAAGAGCGGCTGGTTTAATGCGAATCTTTCTTACAATGTTCAGGGAAAAAGTCTTCTGATCATCGGAAACGGTGCCGTGCCTGACGTTTATACGCAGCCGTTTCATTCATTAAATCTGAATGTTTATCGTGATTTCGGAACAAATGGACAGCATCGTGTAACTGTGGGAGGACAAAATCTTTTAAATGCTGTGCGCAGAGATTTATATCAAGGATTCGGCGATGCTGAAGGCGTTTATAGTATCCTCAAGCCAGGACGAACCTATGCGGTCACCTATTCATTACGATTTTAAGTATAAGTAAGATGAGGGTTAAAGGTTGCCAACTGGCAGCCTTTTTTTATTGTAGATCGACCTATTGAATGTTGCTTTGCTTCAACTTCTGAGCTTCAATTACTTTTTTGATTTGTTCGGTAGCAACGGCGATTGAGTCCTGCTCCTTTTTATTCTGGAGAAGCTTTTTTCCGAGCGCCTCGAACTGAAGCTTGTTATTTTCAAGCGAACGCTCAAGCTCAACTTTTTCTTTTTGATTTTCAGTCAGGCGGGTATCAAAATCTTTCTTCTGGCTGATCAGCCGTTGCTGCTGACGTTCGACTGCCTGAAGTGCACGCGTGGATTCATCGATTTGCACCTGAATCTTGCCCTTATAAAAAGCAACACCGAAATCATGGACAAGTTTCTCAATCTCCTTACTAATTTCTTCCGTACCCGCTCCCCATTCGCCGGGTTTCACGCCAATCCAAACTGCCCCTTTACCCTTGTCCCGAACCACCGCATAAACAGGCGAGCTATAGTTTTTCGTGTTGATCAATGGCAAATTATAGACGTACGCATCCTCAGATTTTTTACCCTTGCCTATCGGCTTCAGATACTGGGTTAACTGGTTTTCGACCTCTGCGCTCGTACCATCTAGTATTACCTCAAAACCTTCCGCGGTATCGGCTTTCAAGCGAACCGTTTCCTTCGTTACTTTAACACTTTGCGCAAACAGGAACTGAGACGTCAGAAGAATACAAACTGTAAAAAAAATCTGCTTGAACATTTTGGGGCCTGTTAAGTTATTCAAAGATACATAAAAACTTCTCACACGTTATGTTGAACCCCACTCGCATATTAATTACCGGTGCCTCTGGTTTAGTGGGCAAAAATCTCACTAAAATACTTTTGCAATATGGCTATGATGTCATCCACTTATCGCGAAGTAATCCACAAAACAATCCAAAAATATTTACATGGGACATCGGCGCAAATGAAATTCAACCCGGTGCGTTTGAAGGAGTTGATGTGATTATTCACCTCGCCGGCGCGAACGTCGCGGAAGGGCGCTGGACACAGAAAAGAAAAAAGGAGTTGCTCGAAAGTCGGACTGAATCCAGCGCGCTACTACGTAGAAATCTTGAAAACATCAATCATCAGGTAAAACATTTCATTTCCGCGTCAGCGGTTGGGTACTATGGATTTAGGGACAATGATAAAATATTCAGGGAAGAGGATCCTCCTGGAAATGATTTTCTTGCATCTCTCACGTCTCAATGGGAAGCTGAAGTTGATCAGATCAGAGTCCCAGGGATGCGCGTGGTAAAGTTACGGACGGGCGTGGTTCTTTCGCGCGATGGCGGGGCATTGGCTCCCATTGCGGCAACCGTAAGAAAATGGATTGGTGCACCGCTCGGCTACGGCTCGCAGTTTATCAGCTGGATCCATCTTACAGACCTGTGCCGGATGTTCCTTTTTGTCTTGCAGAATCAATCTGTTTCTGGACCGGTAAATGCAGTCGCACCAAATCCTGTTACAAACAAACAACTAACGGAAGTGGTGGCGCAGGTTTTAAACAAGCCTTTAATGCTTCCCAACGTACCAGCTATTGGCCTGAAGATCGCTTTCGGCGAGATGGCGCAAATTGTTCTCAATGGGAGTCGGGTATCGGCATCAAAACTCATTGATGCTGGTTTCGAATACGAATTCCCGGATATTAATAGCGCTGTAAAAGATTTGCTTTCTTAATAGGAACCAAAGTATTTTCGGATAACCCATTCGGTACTTACAAGTACCAGTAAAACAAAGAAAACCCATTTGAGATTGATTACTGAGTCGAATCTTTCTTCGGAATGAATAATGCTTTTTGCTTCTTTTTGCTTTAAAAAGTTATCCAACTTTTTTATTTCGCCGGCCTTATAAAACTCACCACCGGTATTGGCCGATAGCTTGCGCAGGAGATCAAAATCTGCCGTAAGATTCTGCATTTCCAGCTGTTGCTGAACGACAGCAAATTCGCCTCGTACTTCTTCCTGTTTGTCATTGACGATCGCCCTGGATTTATAGCGATACACACCTTCAGTCAACCCACCGATCTGATAACGAATATTGCCCGGACTTGTGACGTATGTGTATTCAGTTTGTTTTCCTGATTCGTCTGTAATATCGATATCGATTTTGTTTCCATACACAGGTTCAAACAGATCGTTGTACACCTGGCTTTCAAATACAACCGGTCCCGTATCCGGGAATTCCTGTTGAACAGGATAGCTCCTGAATTTACGCTTGTCCTCCGTCGTACTTAGGAATTGAATTACCTTTCCAAAGATTTCGTCAAAGGCGATTGAGTTTTCAGTTCTTTCAAATTCATTGAGCTTCCAGCGCCAGATGCCCTCGCCGAATACAAGGCCGGTTTTCCTTGCATCCTTCACGTCAATAAGGAGAAATGGTTTATCGGTAGTAACGCTTCCGACTTTCTGATAAAGCAGAATAGACGACGTAGAAGGCATTTTAATTTTTCCGAAATGGACGAGCGCAGGTGGATAGTCGCTGATCAGACTATTTGCTTCCGGCGATAATGAAAAATTAGGAAATGCTGGATTAGCGACAACCGTTACCTCATCGAACTCGCGGGGCAAAGATTCATAGGTTGCATTAAGACTCGCTTTATTGATGACGCCGAGATCTGATTGCTGTCCAAGAATCATTAGCATCGAAGCCTTACTATTGACAAAGGATTGAAAGAAAGCATTAGTTCGTCCGCGACTATCCGGTGATTGATGAAAGATTGCTAAGTCAACTGCCTCTGGTTTAAGATTGGCTGCTGGTTGCTCCTCAATACCGGGGATGTGCAGCATGAAATCGTAGTTCGCATTCTTCTGGACAACGTCACGCAGAGCCTTGATATCAGGATGTGGTGAAGGCGCGACTAAAAGAATTTTTTTCTTCCCATTCACAACTTCAATGAAAACTGATGAAGAATTATTCCGGGTATTCTGCTCACCGGATATAACCTCAACCCTCAAGTCGTATTTTTGAATCCCCTGTTCTTCTGCTAGTGGTTGGAACTCAAATGTTAACAGGTCATTCTCACTGTTTACTTTCAAGGTCTTTTTTTCTACCGTTTTGTTTTTGCGCGACAAAGTGACATTAATGTTCTGTCCAGCGAGATTTTTTGCCTGCACGTCCGCGCGGATTGGAAACTTGTTGCCCTGGTATACAAGTTTGTTATGCGCAATATTTTTTAACGATGCGTCGACACGGAGGGTTGTATCGCCGATGCCGATCGTATGTACCGGAAAGTTGAAGGACGAATATAATGGCGATAAACCTGCATTATAAATACCATCGGATACCAATATCACACCGCCGATTTTTTGCCCTTCGTATTGATTACTTATACTTTTTAGCGCTTCGTTTAAATCGGAGGTTGGCCCAGTGAAAGTCACTTCATCATCAAGCGCGCCCTCGAGATCATGTGAAATTGTGGTGTAGCCAGCCTGTTGTAATGTTTCGTGTGAACGCTGAAGCGCGGAGGAAATTTCATTCCGTTGTGCGGAGTCAACCACGTGCATTATTGAAGTAGAGTTATCCTGAACGATTACGAAAACCGGTTTCTCAAACAAATTTTGAATTTGCCTTACGATGGGACCAAGAAGAAGAAAACCAAGAAACGTAGCCAACGCTGCGCGCATGACAAACAGCACCCAATTTGTTCGGTTGCTCCACGGATTGTCACGCTTTCTGTAATATTGAATCGCAGCATAGGCGATTCCCGTCAGAAGGCAAAGGATGATATACTCAGGCGCTGATTCGAGAATTAGTTTTTTCATGGTGACCCGTCAAAGCTAGTAACCGTATTTATCCCTCCATAATGAACGGAGATATTTTCTCATTTCATCCTCCCGCTGGTTGTTACCCGGTTGGTAAAATGCCGTCCCCTTCAACTCGTCAGGCAGAAACTCGTGGTTAACGAAATTGCCCTCGAAGCTGTGCGCATATTGATATCCCTTTCCATAGCCCATCTTCTTCATCAGTTTTGTGGGCGCGTTGCGAATTGACAACGGAACAGGTAAGTCGCCGGTTTCATTGACAGCACTGATCGCATTTTCAATCGCCATGTAGCTTGCATTACTCTTGGCTGACGAAGCCAGGTAAACTGCACATTGCGACAAAATGATCCGTGCCTCAGGGTACCCGATGACATCCACCGCCTGAAAAGTGCTGTTTGCGATTACAAGTGCAGTTGGATTTGCGTTCCCAATATCCTCAGATGCGAGGATAAGCATCCGCCGGGCAATGAACTTCACGTCCTCACCTCCTTCAATCATGCGGGCGAGATAGTACACCGCCGCATTTGGGTCACTTCCACGAATGGATTTGATAAACGCGGAGATGATGTCATAATGTTGCTCACCGCTCTTATCGTAAATAGCAATATGTTTCTGCGCAACATCGGTCACTAGCTTGTCGGTAACTTCTACATCTCCCACTATCGAAGTTGTCAGTAACTCAAGCAGATTAAGAAGCTTCCTTCCATCTCCACCTGAAATATTTAACAAGGCATGATGCTCTTTCACATTGATTTTGCGTGCACTCAGTTCCTGATCGCGCGTAAGGGCCTGATCAACAAGTTCAAGAAGCTGTTCTTCTCCAAGTGGTTTAAGTGTGTATACCTGGCATCTTGACAATAGCGCTGAATTAACTTCGAAAGATGGATTTTCGGTCGTGGCGCCGATCAACGTAATAATTCCTTTTTCTACTGCGCCGAGCAAGGCATCCTGTTGTGATTTATTGAAGCGATGAATTTCATCGATGAATAAAATTGAACGTGGAGAGAGTCTGGATTTTTCGATGACCTCACGGACTTCTTTCACGCCCGAGCTGACGGCGCTGAGCGTGTAAAATGGTTTCTTAACTTCATTGGCAACGATGTTTGCAATGGTTGTTTTTCCGACGCCTGGCGGTCCCCACAGGATCATCGACGGAATGTTTCCCGATTGAATCGCCTTTCTTATCACGCCGTTCGGCCCAGTCAAATGTTCCTGGCCGACAAGGTCATCGAGCCCTGATGGACGCATTCTTTCTGCAAGCGGCAATTTTGATTGAAGGATCACGCGATAATTTTTTTACCTCAACAATTAAATGGAGATGGTAATTCATTTGTCGTTCCAAAATAGTGAGCTTTCATCAATTTAAATGACCACCGCTATAATTTACATGACATATTGCGGAAGTTGTTATATTGCGGGCCCCCGCATGCTAAAAATTTTGAATCATAGTATTCATACTAGCATAGATGAAAATTTCCTATCTGATCCTGATTGGGTTTCTAGTGATCCTTGCGATGTTCGCCACTGCAACGTTCATCAACTACCGGCAGGCTGAAAAAGTAAACGAGAACTCAGAGTTCTTCGCAAAATCCACGGCTATCGTCCGAAACACCAACCGTTTTCAGCGAAACCTCCTTAACATGGTCAGTGGTTTGCGCGGATATTTGTTTACTGGCGAAAATTATTTTATACAGTCATACGATTCAGCGGCTGCCGAAAACGTGTTGATACTGAATGAACTGGCGCTGGAAATGCCCGATACATCCCGACAGAAAAAAGCGCTTGCCGAAATTATCTCGCTGAATGAGCAGTGGGTCAGTCAATATGCTGTTCCGCTAATCGAGGCGAAGCGACTGGCAGTTGCTTCCGACACCAATCAGGTCGCCTTTAGTAAAATGTATCGCGAGAAGCTATTAACAGGAAGTGAACAGGCTCTCCACCGCCGGCTTCAGGTCAAGTTTCGTGATTTCAGCAATTATGAATATGAGATGCGCGAACGACGAAAAGTTGAATTAACTGAATCATTGCGTCAGACGCGACAAATTTCATTTTACCTCACCATTTTTTCGATTGTGATCGGTTTGGCAGTCGCGATCTTTCTCGCTTCCCGGATTTCAACCCGTATCATGCGCATGGTTAACATGGCCGACGATATTGCTGCTGGTAATTATGATGTTTACAGCGCCGACGAAGGTCGTGATGAACTCGGTCGACTTACAAAATCCCTTAACCACATGGCGCGTGTGCTTTCAGAAAACATCACGCTGCTTGAAAGAAAGAACGACGAGCTCGGCCAGTTTGCACATATCGTGTCCCATGATCTAAAAGCCCCTCTGCGGGGAATAGATAACGTGGTTACATGGATCGAAGAGGACCATACGCAGGAGTTGTCGCCAAAAGTGAAGGAGTATGTACATTTGATTAAGGGAAGATTGGTGCGCGCAGAAAACCTGATTCAGGGTATACTTATGTATGCGCGTATTGGTAGAGAAATGCCTGTACGCGAAACGGTCGATTTGAATCAGCTGATGGGCGAAATACTGGAAAACGTTGTACCAGCGCGTGAACAGACGATCGAAATACCCGGAGACCTGCCAACAATCTTTACGGAACGAATTCCGTTGCAACAGATTTTATCAAATCTCATTAGCAATGCTGTGAAGTATCACGACAAAGCTGATGGTTATGTGCGCGTGTCTTTTAAGGAAAATGTTCAACACTATACGTTTACAGTAGAGGATGACGGTCCGGGAATTGATAAGATTTATCATGACAAGATATTCATGATCTTTCAAACACTGCAGGAACGAGATAGCTTTGAAAGCACAGGCGTTGGTCTGGCAATCGTTAGGAAGATACTCGAAGACAGGAAGCAGTCAATCAGAATAATTTCAACGCCAGGTAGCGGGGCAACTTTTGTTTTTACCTGGCCTAAATAGATGACATGGAAAAAGTAATTAACATTTTATTGATCGAAGATGATACACTTGACGTGATGGACGCGAAGCGCACACTTGACAAGATGGGTGTATTACATCTGATGCACGTTGCAAAGAACGGCGAAGAAGCTATTGAATATTTATCTGGAATTAAGTCGGCCGATGCCCGTCCTGATGTAGTGTTATTGGAC
>DASPJN010000083.1:0-2559 GCA_035628595.1 Chryseosolibacter sp. | reverse complement strand
ACAAAATTAATATTAGGTATCTCATGTCTTTAGAAAACTTACCGCCAACTAGCGAATATATGCACCCTTTATAAAAGATCTTGCACTCGTTAGCTATCAAAGTTGGCGATATCTCTTGAACAGATTAAAATCCCGAGTAGGTTTTTACAAATATCCCGAAAGCGGCGCGGTGGGTTTACGGAAGGAGAACATTCAGGTGTGGTCTTAAATAAAAAACCTCCGATGGATTTTGTCACCGGAGGTTTAGCTTAGGAATACATCGTTCATTTTTTTGTGAATTTAAGTTGACTGATCATCTGGAAAGCAGTGCTCCTGGCACCGAATACCGACTTAATATACAGCTTCACAATTTTGCTGATACCATACAGACCTTCTTCTGAATGCACCACTGTCCGCAACTGATTTTTGGCAATCCTATGTGCTGCCCAGCTGTTAAGCATGCTAGCGTAAAAGGTGTTCAACTCATCCAAAGAAGCTTTCAGTCCCGCGACTGTAATATCAGGCTCGTTCGGCACATACGCGGGTACATCCAAACATCTGATGAAGTGTGCAAAGTGATCGAGCTTGCTTGAGATCGTTAGGTACGGAATCGGTCCGCGTGATTTTTTAAAGCTTCCGGGCATCCCCTCCTGTGCAAACGCGGATGCGTGGGTCCCATGGATGGCGCCAAGGTTGTAGCCACGGATCTTCGCTTGATACATCCGGAGGTCTTCAAGCAAGCCGGGCTGGCTGATCAGGACCCTGGCAGCATTCATTGCGCGCTGGCACCGGGCGGTCATTTCAACAAGTGCATCGTTACGCTTATTTATTGCCGACATCAACCTGTGGTGTGTGTCGTTCACCATCTGATGCTTTTTGCGTGCCTTATCAAGCAACGCATACAGTGCGTCAATCTTGATGGCATCTCTTGCCGGGTTGAACATCGAACCATTTTCGGTGCAGAGGCCTACAAGCCTTGTGTAGCTCTCTACTTGTTTGTTGACGGTTTTCATAAAAGATTTATTTCTTTTATATACGAACGCAAGCGAAAAAGGCTGCTTCAAAAGCACCCTTTTTATAAAATTTTATTTCACTGCCATAGTGTAACAGTAATTTTTATTCTGCGTTGAAGTGTTTTACAGCTAAAAAACATCCTATTTGTTCTGTCCGAGGCATTCTGCAACTCGGCGGCAATACGCACCACTCAAAGGTTCTTTCCGCCCCTTTATCGTAAAAGATCAAATTATTGAAACCTGCCATCGACTGAACGCGTATGACATTCGCTTCCAGACCTGCGATAGCCTGTTCCGAAGATTGTTGTTTATCTTACATGATAATAGAATTGCATTTTTACCTATGGAAATGGGTTGCTTCCTGTACATTGTCCAGATCGTTCCAGTAAAAGCCATGCTGGATACTTCACTGGCTGATTTTCGAGAAACCCAGTGTTAAATCTGGCGAGTGGTACTCATACCTCATTCTGGCGAAATCGCAATACAAGGATGGGAAATGGCAATACAAGGATGGAAAATTGACTCCACAAGGATGGGAAACAGTAGTACATGGTTGGAAAAACGCTTTTACAGAGATGGAATCCCGGAATACGGTGATGGTAGATGTATATACGAGATTGGAAATCGGAAATACTTAAATCGTAAGTCGTTACCCGGCGATGAGATGTTGTTACCCGGCGTGGGAATGGTGGGTATACAAGGATGGGAAGTCGTTAACCGGGAATAGGATGTTGTTACCAAACATCGCGAGATGCTATAACAAGGATGGAATGTGATCATACAACGATAGGAGGCTATGCTATGAAACTGGGAGACGGTGGTACAACGATAGGAAGTGGATAATCGGCGAGGGAAGATAAATTTTGTTGGATGGGAAGTGAATGTTCAACAACTGGAAGTGAATGTTCAAGAATGAGAGGATGATCTTAAAGAATGAGAGGGCGATGTTCAAGAATGAGAGGGTAATGTTCAAAAAAGGCATGTCAATACTCGGGGATGGAAGGCTGATGTTTGATGATAGCGAGTGGATGTTGAAGGAAGCAAGGGTGATAATTTGAAAAACCGAATGCGATTGACGATTAAGAATTTTTGATTTTCGATGTGTTGGGTAATGATCGAAGTGCTGCGTCAACAGCTTTGGCTTAGCGGTGGTTGAAGTTAACGTCGTCGAAGACGTAGCAAGGAAGATTGATCTTGTTTGCTGAACATTTGCAATCGAGGGGATCCCGCAGACAACGTGTGCACTTCATAGAAAAAGCGCAGTCGCGGGATGACGTTTTCGGTCGGCGCTTCTTTGGGCCGAAAGATTCTGTCATGGTATACTTCAACGACTAAGCGTAGGCCAATTGCCGAAAGCAATCTTTGCGTTCTTGTTTTATTTAAAGTTGCAGGCACTGTGAGGTTCGCAGACAAAAAGAAAAGCATCCTGCATTTCTCCGCGTAACTCTGCGCCGCGTCAACAGCTGCGGCTTTGCGGTGGTTGAAGTTAACGTCATCGAAGACGTAACCATGAAGATTGATCTTGTTTGCTGAACATTTGCAATCGAGGGGATCCCGCAGACAACGT
>DASPJN010000082.1:0-3169 GCA_035628595.1 Chryseosolibacter sp. | reverse complement strand
AACAGGATGATTGGAAGAGTTCCTTCCGAGATCAGAGATCTGGCGGTGCAATTCACGATCAACAATATCCATCCCGAGACAAATGAATTTTCGATCTCTATTCAAACACGTCAGAAGGATTATATTATCATTAAGGCGATGGAGAAACCCTGGATCAATGTCCTCTGGATTGGCACAGGATTGTTGTTAGCCGGATTTACAATCGCGACCGTTCGTCGTTATGGTGAGTTCAAGAAGATGAAACTCAAAGGCCAGGAGTAAGCATTTCATTTATGTAACTATTGCCGGGAACGGCTTTCATAGTAGGGTGATATACCCTATGCGTTTCCTAAAGTTTTCACTTTGTTGATAGAGTCAACTTTCTTCAATCCAACCCATTTGTTAACCGCATTCTGAGGCAACAGCATGCACTGTCGCAATGCTTACCGAAGGGGTCTCGGTCAATGAACAAACTGCTTCGACACAAGTGTTTCTTTTCGGATGAGATTCTTCGTTCCGCACAAAAACATTTTGCAACTCTCCATACAGAATGGTGGGTCTATAAAAAAAATGATTTTGATATAACCAGTCTCCCCCTGACGTCTTTGGCTCTGCCGACCACTTCAATGAACAAAAAAAGGGTCTCAAATTGAAACCCTTTTCTTTATCAATCACACGAAAGTGAGATTATCCTTTATTTCTCAAATGACTTCTGTATCGGCTATAAGTAAAATAAATCAACAAACCGATAATCATCCAAATACCAGCCACCATTAATGTATACGGATCCAATGACACGATCATCGCTGTACAAACAATGATACCGAGAATCGGAACGAGTGGTACTAACGGTGTTTTAAAAGCTCTTGGTATCTCAGGACTTTTCACTCGCATGATCCATACGCCCACGCACACAAGCACGAAAGCGAACAAGGTTCCAATGCTGGTCAAATCACCTGCCATGCTTCCAGGAATAAATCCAGCAAACACGCCTGCAAAAACAAACAAAATCCAATTCGACTTGTAAGGTGTTCTGAACTTTGGATGAAGTTCAGAAAATACTTTCGGAATCAAACCATCGTTGGCCATTGAGTAGAATACGCGTGACTGCCCAAACAACATCGCGAGGATTACCGAAGAAAATCCCGCAAGGATTGCAATACTGATTCCTTTTTCCAACCACTCGTAGCCTGGCATATAAGTCTTGATTGCATAAGCAACGGACGCTTCTTTCCCAACAGTCTTAAATTCTTCCCAGTTTGCTATACCAGTCAAAACGTATGAAAATAAGACATACAATATTGTACAAATAACAAGTGAACCAAGGATACCGATTGGCATATCCTTCTTTGGGTTTTTTGCTTCCTGCGCTGCAGTAGAAACCGCATCGAAACCAATGAATGCAAAGAACACAATCCCGGCTCCACCGAGCACGCCTCCCCAACCGAATTCGCGGAACGAGTCGTGGCCAGGCGTTCCTTCAGGAATGGTGAAAGGTTCATAATTACCTGGGTTGATAAAACTCCAGCCCAGTGCGATGAAAACAAGAACGATTGCAACTTTAACAATAACGATGATCGCGTTTAAGCCCGCTGATTCAGAAGTGCCTTTGATCAGGATCAGCGTAAGAATCAAAAGAATAGCCAGCGCAGGTAGGTTAATGATACCGCGTGATATTACTTCATCTCCAGGCAAAAGCTCGCCCGTTGAAACAAAAGCTTGCGCACCATTGATCATCCGCGAAACCTGGAATTCGAAAGGTGAATGACTGATGGCATACGGAATTGCATTGCCCAGCAGGTTGTTGAGATATTCACTCCATGCTATCGATACTGTTACGGCACCGAGTGCATATTCAAGGATAAGGGCCCATCCGATAATCCAAGCTACCAATTCACCCATTGTTGTATACGCGTATGTGTAAGCGCTACCTGCGATTGGGATCATTGATGCAAATTCTGCGTAACAAAGTCCTGCGAAAGCACAACCGATGGCTGCAATAATAAATGAGACGACAACTGCCGGACCTGCAGCTTCACCTGCAGCCGCAGCCGTTCGCACGAATAAGCCGGCGCCGATGATCGCTCCGATACCCAAAGCCACCAGGTTTCCTGCACCGAGGGTACGTTTTAGGCCTTTATCCGAATCTCCCGCCTGTGCGAGTAACTGCGCCAAAGGCTTCTTTACAAACAAACTCATGTAATCTTTCAGGGTTAGGTTTAAAAATAATCCCGTAAAAGTAACAAGAATAATGTATTTGGCTAACAGCGGTTTAGCAACAGTTTGAAATTTTATACTGGTGGCGTTAAAATTTCAAAAGCAAATTTCTTGAAAAACAGGAATTCGTCTAGAATTGATTGTATTGATCTGCCTTGGAGTTGTCGTGTCGATCGTCCATGGTCGTGTCAACTTCAGCGACAGGATGATGATCGTCAAATTTGTCCTTAAAGAATCGGCGTTGAAATAATAAAATCGAAACCACACCAATGAAAATAGCCGAGTCAGCAATGTTGAAAACGGGACTGAAGAACAAGAAGTATTCACCACCGATGCCAGGAACCCATTCAGGCCAGGTGAATTCAAATAATGGAAAGAATAGCATATCAATCACCTGACCATGGAACCATGGCGTTGGCGAATCGGTCGGATGGTTGTTCAAAAGAACGCCGTAAAATGTACTATCAATAACGTTGCCCACGGCTCCACCAAGAATTAGCGCCATGCACCAAAGAAATCCTGCGTGTGCCTCCCTGGTTGCCATTTTCCAGAGATAGTATCCAATACCAAACATCGCAGCGATCCGAAAGACAGTCAATGCAAGCTTTCCGAACTCGTTGTTCCACCGAATACCGAAAGCCATACCGGGGTTTAGCAGATAGTGAAGCCGAAACCACTCTCCGATGACATTGATTTCTTCATGAAGAAACATGTGCTCGTGCACAAGCATCTTGCTGATCTGATCAATAACGATAACAATGAACGCGAGTAAGAAATATTTATTGGCCTTCATGAACGACCGTTCCTCTATTTTTTTAAACTGATCTTAACTTTTAATGTAAAGTCATCCATATCAACATCGGCTGCCCCCGCCACGGATTCCTTTAATTCGAGTGACAATGCCTGTGTTTCGGTGCTAATGTAATCTTTGAAAGACGTTAACGCTGACGTTACAAATTCTCCATCACGTTCC
>DASPJN010000081.1:0-5498 GCA_035628595.1 Chryseosolibacter sp. | reverse complement strand
GATCGCAGCACTTGCTTACGAATGCTATTCAGCGGATGCTTTCGCGCAAGAATGCTTTGCGTGTAAACGAACTGAGACGATGAAGAGCTATTGAAGGATGAATTTTCACCTGGCAGAAACGTACCAGGCGGCAACAGAAATTGAGAGTGTATGGTCACCCCGCCTGCATTCAACGCTGCGATGCCTGTCGGTGCTACTACGATGTAACTTTTGTGTGTGTACGATTTTAGATTTTTGAGAAAAGTGGTTTTGCCCGTCCCCGCTTTGCCAGTGAGAAAGAGATGGTTCTTAGTTGTATTGATGAATCTTTTGGCAACAGCTTGAAAGCCTTCCATGACGCAAAGTAATAATTTTGAAAGAAAATATAAACGTCTTTATCTGAGGAATGACAAACCAAATGATGCACCTCAAATATTTCTTTATGTTTGCACAACGCCTCGCATGAAAAAATATCTCTGGATCCTTATTGGTTTTATTCTACTCAAGTTCTCAATACACGCCGTCGGAAATTTCAATTATGGTTACCAACGCGATGAACTCCTTCACCTCGCGGTTGGGCAACACCTTGATTGGGGATTCATGGAATTCCCGCCCTTCATCGCAGTTCTGGGAAAGTTTGCGCATATCTTTTTCGACGACAATCTTTGGTTAACAAGGTTGTTTCCCACCCTTAGCGGGATCGCCATCCTGGTATTCTGCGTCTTGATCGCAAAGGACCTTGGCGGAAAAACGGCCGCAATATTTCTCGCAGGCATTTGCGTTCTCTCGTTTCTTCCATTCTACCGAAACCACACACTCTTTCAACCGGTTGCGTTCGAGCAGCTCTTCTGGACGGTCGGATTTTATGTTTTGGTGAGAATGTTCAACACTGGCAATGAAAAGTTGTTAATGTTACTCGGCGTTGTCGCTGGCTTTGCGATCTTGAACAAATACACAAGTCTGGTTTGGATCTTTTCTATTGCAGCAGGATTGCTGTTCTTTGATCGGGCAAGAGTGTTTAAAAGTCGTTGGATTTACATCGGAGGAATCATCGCCGGCGTCATGATCCTGCCAAATATTTGGTGGCAATATGGGCATGGCTTCCCCTTGCTGCGACATCTCGAGGCATTGAAAAACTCGCAGCTTGAAGAAATTGGATATGCCGAATTTCTCCTCGATCAAACCGGTAACTTATTTACGTTCATCGTCAGCGTTATCGGCTTGTATGGATTTCTGTTCAACGAAGCACTAAAGAAATACCGCGTGATTGGCATTGCCATTCTCGTTTTGTTTGCGGTGCTGTGGATGCAAATGGCGAAGGGATACTATTTCTTTGGTGTATACCCGATGTTGTTTGCCGCAGGTGCTGTGATGACCGAACGAATATTTTCAAGAAAACCGATCATTGTTTATGCTTACGGTATAGTTATCTTTTTTATTTCGACGGCATTTATTCCAGGGATGACTCCAGTGCTGCCTATCGATGTGTTCGTTGACTATACGAACAAGCCCATTGTCAACGGGCGAGTAGCACTAACATCTGACTACGCTGATATGTTTGGATGGACGGAACAGGTTGCATTGATCGATAGTGTTTATCGAAATCTTTCGACGGAAGAAAAAGCCAAAACGACAATCGTCGCCAGCAACTACGGCGAAGCAGGTGCGGTTATGATAGTCGGAAAAAAGTACCAGCTTCCGCATCCCATTTGCACAAGTGGTAGCTTCTGGCTTTGGGGCCCGGGTAACGCCGAATCCGGCACATTTATTTGCCTCGGGTTTGATGACGAAACGATCAACAGAATTTTCGGCAGTGTACAGCTTATCAAAATCATTAAGCATCGATATGCCGTCGATGAAGAAAACAATATCTCGTTACTGCTGTGTCGCGATCCAAAAATAAATCTGGTTGAAGAATGGCCTGCGTTTGAAAGATACATTTTCGATTAAAAAGGACTTTACGAGATTGTAAGATTCAACAGCGCATTCAAATCGTTCAGCGTATTCGCTTCGCTCGCTTTTTTATCTTTCCGCCACCGCGCCATTCGCGGAAAACGTAATGCGATGCCTGACTTATGCCGAGATGATTTATTGATTCCTTCGAAGGCAATTTCAAAAACTAACTCCGGTTTCACGCTGCGCACCGGGCCAAAACGTTCGACGGTATTTTGTTTAATCCAACGATCAACTTCTTTTATTTCTTCATCAGTCAGACCACTATAAGCTTTGGCAAAGGGAACCAGTTGATGTCCGTCCCAAACAGCAAAGGTATAGTCGGTGTAAAGATTGGCACGCCTCCCGTTTCCTCTCATCGCGTAGATCAAAACAGCGTCGACACTCAGCGGATCAATTTTCCATTTCCACCAGTCGCCTCTTCGTCGCCCGTTCCGGTATATTGAATTCTTGCCCTTCAACATAATCCCTTCACTGAGAAATTCGCGCGAGCGGTCGCGTTCAGCGGAGAGTTGCTCCCATGAATCAAAGTTCACAACAGGTGATAACACAAGCACGTGACTATCGTTGCGGCAAATTTCTTCGAGTACAGCTCTGCGTTTTTCCATCGGCCACTCGCGAACATCAACGCCCTCCCACTCCAGGACATCGTAAGCAACGAATGCAACCGGAACCTCTTTCAAAAGTTTTTGTCCTGGTGCTTTCCTTCCAATCCGAGTCTGAAGGTGATTGAACGATAATGGCATGCCATTCTTGAATGGAAGTATTTCACCATCGATCACCGTTCCTTCGGGCAACAGGCTTAACATCACCTGATATTCTGGATATTTATCGGTTACAAGCTCTTCTCCGCGCGACCACACAAAAAGTTGGTGATTGCGTACGATCACCTGTCCGCGAATACCATCCCACTTTCTTTCAGCGATCCATTCATTTGGGTCACCCAAATTTTCGACAGCGCCATCCAGCGCGTAAGCGAGATAGAACGGATACGGTTTTGAAATATCGTTTGATTCATGGGCGAACACCAGATCATGAAACGTATCAATATCAGGCGACCAATTACCCATGAGGCGGTGTGCCAATACATTCTCCGGAACGTTGGCAAAACGCGCCAGTGATTTTACCATTAACTGCTGTGAAACACCGACGCGAAAACTTCCGGTTAACAGTTTATTAAAAACAAACCTCTCGGTTTCACTTAACTGACCCCATGCTTCGACGATCTTTACTTTTTTCTGATCAACATCCAATTGTTCAAGTGATTTTAGATAATCAATCCAATAGGTCAGCGAAAATTCCGAAGGCACGTACGCTGAAGGTAACATGAGGGTGATCGTCTCAGCCAAATCACCAACGACCGCGTACGATTCGTGAAACAACCATTGAGGTATGCCAGAAAGCTCATTCGCCCATTGCGCGAGATAATTTGTGTTGACAGTACGTTTCGGCCGGCGATGAGACAACAGTGCGATAGCCCATAATTTATCCTGATCGGATGCTTGTTCGAAATACGCAACCAACGCTTTGATCTTCCCAAGTGTTTTAGTCGTCTGATCGAGATCGGTGAAAAGTTTGGTGAAATGTCTCATTGTTCAATCATTCGATATTCATTTCGTCGCTGGCACCCGTCTCTGCCATTTCACTGAGTTCACCCTCAAATCTTGTCTTCACTTCACGTGCATCCATTCCTTTTTCGCGAAGCCATTGCGCAAATAACTCGGTGTATCCATGTGTTACAAAAATTCTTTCGGCACCGGTTTCAACTACAGCTCTGTTTAATTCATCCCAGTCGACATGATCTGATAATACGAACCCACGATCAGCGCCTCTCCTTCTGCGCGTTCCACGCAAGCGCATCCACCCTGACGCAACGCCAAGCGAGTAAGGTAAGAATCGTCTTATCCACGGAGAACCAACCGCAGATGGCGGACAAATGACGAGAGACCCAATTATATCCTCCTTCGGAATGCTGTCTGTAATGCGTGGTGCGTCTGGCAACGACACGCCCTGTGCACGCAAAATTCTATTGATTGAATCCACGGCACCATGCGTGAAAATTTTTCCGATCGATAAATCAACGTTTTTAAGAATACGCTGACTTTTTCCGAGTGTATATCCTGTGATGACCGACGTTTTTCCTTCAGATCGATTCTTCAGCCACCAATCATTAATCGCGTTGAATACCTCCGGCTGGGGTTTCCATTTATATATCGGCAAACCGAATGTTGATTCGGTAATGAACGTGTGACATTTAACAGGTTCGAATGGAGTCGAAATCCCATCATGCTGTAGTTTATAATCACCTGAAAATACCCATACTTCTCCGTTGAACTCAACTCTGATCTGCGCCGATCCAGGAATATGACCGGCTGGGTGAAAAGAAAAGCCAACGCCATTGATGTTTATCTGCTCGCCGTATTCAACGCCTTCAATATTATCGGTAAGATTTAATCGATGCTTGATTACCGGCAATGCGATTTTTGTACACAAATATTTTCCATGACCGAAATAAGCATGATCAGAATGTCCATGTGAGATCAATGCGCGATCAACCGGCTTCCACGGGTCCAGGTAGACGCCAGCTAGCGGACAATAAATACCGCGATCAGTAAATTGAAGTAAATCCACAGGTTCCTCATTCCATAATTAATTATAGATACAAGCTCAATTCCAATGCCGGGATACAAATATCACGTCACATAACAGAAATATAGTATTGTCGCTTAGGAAAGCTAAAAAATAGTCGTTATTGTTTTAATTTTGAAAACAAGAAAACAGTAAGAAAGATATGCCAAGGTGGTTAATAACAATTTTGCTTCTTAGCCCCTTCGTTGTTCACGGACAAAATGTTCCGGATTTCTTTTTTGAAATCATCGGCGGCGACAGCGTAAAGTTGTTTATTGATCGTGCAGATCGATTCACCGATAAGCATTGTGCGTTCTTTGCCCGGTACACGCGTATCGATTCAGACGGCAATTTTAACGGATTCTTCAAGGATATAACTTTCGATAACAAACTTTTAGGTACTGGTCGTTATATTCATGGGCGTAAACACGGCTATTTCGAGTTGTTTCATGGGAATGGAAAGCCGATGTTAAGGGGGTTTTATGATAACAATCTGCCCGTCGGGAGATGGGAGATGTTTTATAACAACGGACTTCCTTACCGTACCATTATTATGCAAGAGAGTGACACGTTGTTATGGACACTTGTAAACCCAAAGGGCCATGTTGATGTGAGTAACGGGAATGGGAGCTACATTCTCTACCGGGAATATCAATCGAGGTTTTATCATTTTCTTGATTTAAAAGGTACCGTCAAAAATGGTCGGGCTGACGGGTTATGGGCAACTGATTGGAAAGGCTATTTTGCTGAAGGAATGGCCTTCACCTTAAAAGAATGGTATGACAATGGAAAGATGATACGAAGCAACTTCCCAAATGAGAAACTCAGGAATCAGTCAAGACTGGTAAAATTCCTTCCTGACACCTATTTGGCAAATGTCGAGCGATTCTCTTTGCACAAATGTTACGACACAATACGACATTCGGTAGAGGTTAATT
>DASPJN010000080.1:0-7045 GCA_035628595.1 Chryseosolibacter sp. | reverse complement strand
GTGTTGATCATCGATAGCGGAATGCCGTGCAACCGTTTCACGCCGCACTCGCATAACTTCATTACACAGGATGGAAAGGTCCCAGCGGAAATAGCGGCGCTCGCGAAGCACCAGGTTGAGCAATACAGCACAGTGCAATTTTTCAGTGGGCTCGCAATTAGCGCGGAAAAAAAAGGGAATGAGTTTCATGTGTCAGCCGGATCAAACACCGACTTCATCGCAACGAAATTAATTTTTGCAACGGGCATCCGCGACCTCATGCCTGACATTCCCGGGTTTGAAGCATGCTGGGGAAAATCAGTTATTCACTGTCCATACTGCCATGGCTATGAAGTAAGGAACGAACGCACCGGGATCCTTGGCAATGGTGAATCCGCGTTTGAGTTTGCCTCGCTGATCTCTAATTGGACAAAGGATCTTACTGTCTACACCAATGGCAAATCAACGTTGACGCAGGAACAAACACAAAAGCTCAGAACCCACAACATCGGTATCATTGAAGGTGAAATCGAAAAGCTTGACCATACAAATGGATCCCTCGAAAGAATTATTTTTAAGAACGGTGAGTCGGCAGCACTGAAAGCCGTATACACCAGGCCGGCTTTTGTGCAACATTGCAACCTACCTGAATTGCTCGGCTGTGAACTGACCGAGGATGGCTTCATCAAAACCGACAACATGCAAAGAACAACCATTCCCGGCGTCTACGCCTGTGGTGATAATACAACGCGGATGCGCACTGTGGCCAACGTGGTGGCTATGGGTACTACCGCAGGGATGATGGTGAATAAGGAAATGGTGTTAGAGGTGTTTTAGTTGAAAAATCCTGAAAGAAACTCGGCGTAACGTCATCAGCGATTCTATTCGAATATATTCAACACGTGTGGTATCGAGCTATCTTGAACGTTACGTTTCGCTTTCCAGACGGAAGCCGCTACGGAAGAATTTTGATCGTAGCACTTACACTTGCAGTGAAGACGGGGTATATTTGTCGGGTGGCCAGTACCAAATGGTATGACTTCTAGAACGGCAATAACCAGAGATTAGTTGCCGTGGGTTGATGTTTTCAATTTTACGTGTTTCGGCCAGGAATTCGGGAACGAGAACGGTTTGTACTTTGAAATTCCCGCTGCTGCAGATTCATCAAAATGTAAATTTCTTCAATCAGGATAATCGCATTTACCCGCCTGGCAAGGCATTCGTTTTCTCTTATGAGATCTTCAAGGGAGATCCATCCCTTTCGGGAAAATACTTTTCAGTTTTACAATTCAGTCCATACCCATTTGCAAGGCTTCTGGTTAAAATGCCTCTACGTGATCGGTATGGGTTAGTGAGATTGGAGTATCAAAATATTAATGGCAGCCATATCAATTTAGAATTGATCGAGGTTCAACCGAGACCATGATGATTTGTATGGCCATGCGCCAACGGCGAAAAACATAATTGCTGTTGTTCTCTGACTTTCAGGTTGATGATAAAGTTTTCAAAGCTAAGGGGCTAATTTTTCAAATACTTCACTCCCGGATTGCAGCTTTCTTCATTTCCGTGTTGGCATTGATCACTGGAAAATACATTAACGAGACCTGCGCCGGGTTGATGTGATACTTTCCCGCGAATCGCGGCAGTAAACTCACATTGAACTGATACTCCCCTTCCGGAAGGTGTTCACAAAAGATTACAACCTTCTCTTTGAAATACTCGCGATGTGTTTCAAATCGATTTTCGAACGTGCGTTTATCGGCATAGCTGCATCCCGCCGGGATCGGAATCTCGATCATGATGTGCGCGAGCTTCGCATCGCGTTTCACATTTACTTCCGTGGTTAAGATGGAAGTCTTTCCAAGACGCAGATCCGGATGATTCAGCGTAGTACTAATTTTCAAGGCATCGGTGCCTGCCCGGGCATCCGTTACACGTTCCTCACGGTATTGCATAAAATACAACGGTGCACCTGCAGCGTGATTTACACGAACTTCTTTTCCTTCGGTTAATGTCAGCTTGTACGGAAACTTCGTGATGTCGGCGGTTACATTTCCTGTGAGGGAAATGGTTGCAGGTGCCGCTTTTTTTGAACCTGCCGCAATAATGTCAGGCAGAACGCTCATCAGTACGTTGGATGTTTCAAAAGTGTTCCATCCATCGTCGCGTCTCTTGGAGATAAAATACATCTGCATCGGGCCCGCCATAGATCTCATTACACTGTCGCGGATTATTATGCGGTAAGCAATCGCATTATTCAACAACTCATCATCGTACCAATATGCAGCAGGTCGGTCATCCGTGAAATATATGTCACTGAGAATTGTCTCCTTTTTGTATTGCAATAACGAGTCGCGAACAAAGCCAATATCGCGTAGCTGGCGTGTTTCGAGCAACAACAATTTTTTCTTCAGGTGCGAGGTGGTGACTATCCTGTATTTCGTGCTTCGTGCCTTTTCTGCAGAATCAGCTTTTATCAACAGCGCCTCCATTGCTGCCAGGTATTTCGGATAATCAAGATCGACATTCCAAAAGGCAAGGGCGTGCAGAAGATCGACATCCGACAAGGATGGGTTATTAAGAAAATCGAATCGATATGTTGCCTTTCGCGCAACATTATTGATATCAAGGTTAACGCTATACCCTGCATCTTTTGCTGCTTTTAATGAATGTAGGATATGTGCCGACATCCAGTACGAAGTATTTGGTGATACATTCCACCATGACCATAAAAATTCTGTATTCTGATTTTTTAACAATCGACCAATGATGCGGTTGATATCTTTATCATATCTGAAAGCCTTGTCTTCGTAGGTAGCGATCAACTTCGCTGCCAACAGTCCCATCAATTTTGAGGCAAGTTGCTCGTTGCAATCATATCGGTAGTTTAATAGAAACTGAACATCACGCGAATAAAGGTCGATCGCATTATCCACGAATTCTACATTGAGAGTTTCGCCCGGTTCCGCTCGCACTGTTGCCTGATCACCATGCTGTAACATCATTATTTTTCCTTCCGCTCGCACTGTTCCCTGTGGCAAAAGGGGGATGCTGCGCTTTTCGCCGTCAAAGTATCCATCACTTCGTGTAAACGAAAAAGCAGTCGTAAGCGAATCCAGATTGACCGCTACAACGGGAAGCTGCTCGGCATGGTAGCTGTCGAAGGTGATTTTCTTTTCGCCCGTCAACGTGCCCGTCCAGGAAACAACGCCGTCAATTCTTTTGTCGTTCGTGTAGTTCAAAACCTTGCCAATGAATAATGCCGAGTCGCCGACTGTGAGAAAACGCGGCGTGTGAAGCTGTGCCATCAATGGCTTGTAGGCTTTAATGCTTTTTCGCGCAGTGCCTGTTTGCAGACGGCGGTTCATGGCATACACGACAGCATCCCATCGGGTAATATCATCAGGGAATGTAACAGAAAAGCTTGAACGGCCATTGCGATCTGTAAAAAGCCTGGGCTCCCAAAATGCAACATCATTGAAATTCGATCGGATCGTTTTAAGGTTGAGAAGTTCATTGTACAGCGCATCCTCTGCGTCACGGCGCTCATCTTCTGAAACGGGAACATCTTCTTCCTCACCGGCCTCGTCACTCTCGCGGATGTTTACACCTGCCACGCGCCCTTGCAGAACAGTTGAATAGGTGAGCGCGTTGCGGGAACGTTCTATGCCGTAAGCGGTCACAACAATTTCAGAAAGCTGCGTAACATCGCTATCCATCGCGACATCTATCTGTGCCCCGGGCGATACTTCTACTTCCACGGATTGAAGGCCGATAAAGGTAAAGACAAGTGTCGATGGATCTTCAGCAATATTGATGACAAATGAACCGTTCTCATCGGTAACCGTTCCATTCGTTGTGCCTTTCACGACCACATTTACGCCAGGAAGAACGCTGCCATCTTCCGTACTAAATACATGACCCTGAACATTTCCGTAGCTCGCGCGTACATTTCTTATTGTAAAGGTTCTTTGCGGAGGTGGTTGTGAATCGAAACAATCCTGTCGCTGATATTTAAGCCATTCATCAGACTTTGCATCAGCGCCATTCAATGTCGCACCTCTCATATCAACGACGAGCGTAGTCTCCGACGCAAGTCGCGTATCGTACATCTTGCGATATTTGCCATTTTCATATAACACAATTGTATGATAACAACCCCTTGGTAGGGTAAAATGGTCAGAACGATTTGAATAATGCCTGCAGGGAGAAACGATTGCATGGGTCTCGCAATTCTCGAAAAGTACCGCCGCCACTCCCGACTGTGCTTCCTCATACGGAAGCATGATCTTTACACGGCACCGGGGATCGATCAGGTGCACAACGGAGGGGTGCCATTTCGCGTCAGGATTTACCTCGCGAAGCAGAGCTTCTTTCGTGATCGCCTGATCATTTAAATGAAGCGCAGGACGAAATGATATATCCGACAACACTTTCGGGATCAGATCACCAACATCGGTTTTGTACACGATATTATCTTCGAAGGAGTAAGCAAAACTTCCCACATGCCTGTAAGTTGTTTGCACTTTGTTGTGCTCGACATACGTTTGCATCCCGGGGGCTACCGGCCCGATGATGAGTTGACGTCTCGGCTCTTTGCCTGCTGAAATCGGAATGAATTGATTTCCGGAGACGAGGTAATTTGGGTTTTCGCCTGCGTGAAATACGGCAAGCAACGGCTGATGACGACGTTGCTCAACTTTTGTAAATGACCACCTGGAAGTCTTCCTGAAAAATCCCCGCCACACCTTTTCTGGCTTAAACATCAGCGCACTTGCTTCTTGCGGCAACTTGTCCAGATCAAAACTGATGATCGTCTTTTTCCCCTTGCTGAAACAGATTGAGTCCAGGATGATCACGCGGTCATGCAGTCTTAGCGAAATCTCATGCATTTTATTCGGCTCCGCATAAAATGAATATGGCGCAAGTTGGTTAGCCCACGCGTAATACACAGGCTTTCTGTCGACTTCAATTACATAAGGTTTTTTGGCAATCCCATCCTTCATTATAAAAATTGCAAACTGTGTACTGTCTGCAATCGTCGTTTCATGGGTAAACGTTTGTCGTGGATAGATCATCTGGTAATACTTCATTGTATCAAGGCCTGCGGGCTTGGCCCAACGCTCGTAATTCAGGTCAAGAATGGCTGCATGCTTCGTAAGATCTTCTTTATCAAATGTCGCTCCTTCAGATCGGGGCGCCGATGTACCACCGTACTTCGGAAGACTCGCCGGATAATATTGCAGCTTCGCTGTTGTGGCAAACGCGGTTAAATCAACCCCGCGCACAGGCCTACCAGAAATATCTGTCACCTGAATAGTTGCATCTACATGCTGCCCGGGATAAATTCGTTCCGGAAGATCAACTTCTACATCCAGCGCATTTTTCATGATTTTATACTCCTGCGCGTGGATGTGATCGGTTCCTCCGAACGAATACAATAACTCGACGTAATAACTATCAGTGATGTCTTCGATGGCGGTGTCATATTTCACATCGGCACCAAAACCTTTTGCTATGAGCTGACTTCCCTGGTAAACGTACCATGATAACTGCAAACGCTGCGGATTGTCTACCGCGATACGGAAGCTGTCTTTTTTAATGCCACCGGCGATTTTTATAGTGGGTAACATGTGCGCTAACGTGAATGTGCGGGAAAGCAGCTCATTCTTAAAAGAGATACGTGTAAGCGCTGGATTGATCTTCTCGCGGTACGGCAGCATTACCGTAGCGCTTTTTGTATCATCATTTCGCACAACAGCCATGGGTGTTTGTAACGATTCGCTGTTTTTTTTCAATTCATATACAATGCTGTCATTGGAAAATCTTGCAGACATTTCATATTGGGAATAGAAGTGTGTTGCACTCACTTGCTGTTCTATTCGTTCATTTTGTGTATTCAGCAAAATAACCTTCACGAAATAGTCTGTGTTTGATTCCTTAAAAATCGACGACGGGATTTCGAGCAACGTGGGCCCATCCGGATCAAGCTTCATTTCTTTTTTCATAAGGGTATCCGGCAGGATGACAACAGGAGCAAAAAAATCGTTTACATTTCCTGTTATCACGGTGACCGTCACACGCCCATCTTTTAATAAAAGTCCATTATCATCGGTTGCAGAAATTTTCAGCACGTTAGATGCAGGATGAAATTGTTCGGCTGCATTCAGTTCAAGTTTCAGCCGGCTCGCTGTAAGCTCGTAATCTTCGTACCTGAAGTTGCAATTAGCAACCACGCGATCACGCTTGTCTGTCAATTGAAGCTGATAGTGGTGGTCGAGAAGAAGTTTCAAAGAATCATGAAGGTGAAATTCACCAGTGAAACTGCCGGGACGGTGCGGAGAAACAATGCCGATCTTTGTCGGTCTACCACGATTCCACAACGTTACGTGAAGATCTTTTTTGATAGGACTCTTTGATCCGCTCAGGGCATAAGATTTAAACCGCACCCGTTCGCCCGGCTTATAACGATTCTTGTCGGTGATCATGTAAGAATAAAAATCCGGGCCGTCGTCGTGGCGCGTAAACGGATTATACCATTCAGGAGCATCATGTTTATTAATGTTAAACACCGAACGAAAACCGTCCAGCTCAACCGTTACAACGCGCCTGCTCCCGGTGAACCATTCGTTCTCAACCCGATAAGTTTTCGTTAGTGGATCAAGATGAATGCGTCTGGATTTAAACTTTACTTTGGCATCATCTCTGACGTTGCCGTCGAGGTCGAGCACCTGCAACGAAAGTGCGTCATATTCCTTTAATAAAAGAACCTGGTAGGGGAACACACTCGTGTACTCGCAATGGAGCTTGTTTTCGATAATGCGCGCGAGAATGAAATGCCCTTTGTCGGGCCTGTTAATCCATCCCTTCTTGACATTGAACGTATCGACCTGCGTATGCAGCATGCTGCTAACGATTGTATCAGGGCGTGATTTGGTGAGTATTTTCTGTGCTTCCTTATTGGTGATACGAAACACGAATCCTGTTTGAGGCTGACTGTTCCAGTTAATGGTTTGCGCTACGATATCGCTTGCTGAAAATGCGATTATAAAAATCGTAAGGATCG
>DASPJN010000079.1:0-6969 GCA_035628595.1 Chryseosolibacter sp. | reverse complement strand
CCATAATAACGTACATTGCATTTAATGATAAATACAAAGCATTTGCATTTGAGAAGTATCTTAAAAGTGGCTCTGGAAGAGCTTTTTTGAATAAACGCCTTGTATCGTGAAATATGAATTTCCTCAAAAAATTCAAACCTTAACCGTTCATCTGGCAACATCAAAACCTTTTCGCGTAGGCGGAAAGGTTTTTTACGTTATGGAGTATTTCGTTTACATTCTGTATTCAGCGCCGTTTGACAAGTATTACGTCGGCCAAACCTCAAACGTCAAATTTCTATCCACCGACCGCCATTAGAATTCACCAGCCAATCCATTCTTCTAACGGTATTGCACATACCCCGCCGGAATTGTTAATTGCGCCCAAACAGTATTCATGGACTGGTACAGAGCGCTTACATTAACTGAATATATCTTTATCGGAGCCTTTCTCCTATTCTACGGGCTTTATCTGGCGCGTGTAATCCGGATAGCCAAAGGGTTAAATACGCCGTTCGCAACTGTTTTTCTTAAACTTTTTCTGAGGACCATATACTTCACGCTTTTTATTATCGCGCTGTTGGGACCGTCCTTTGGCGGTGGCAAAAAGGAGGTGAAATCCATCGGTAAAGATATTTTGTTTTGTGTCGATCTATCAAAATCCATGGATGCATTTGACATCCAGCCAACACGTCTGGAGAAAGTGAAATACGAAATGAAAAAGATCGTAGCGGCGTTCACTTCCGATCGCCTTGGCGTGATCATCTTCGGCTCAGAAGCCTTTGTGCAGTGTCCCCTCACCTACGATCAAAACGCGTTGAATATTTTCATTGAGACGATGAATACAAGCCTGGTTCCGACATCAGGAACCGACTTCGGCCCTCCGCTGCGAATGGCCTTGAAAAAACTAAAAGAGGAAGAATCTCAAACAGGTCAGGCAAAATCAAAGATCATTATCCTCATCAGCGACGGTGAAGACTTCGGAGAAGAGACGTCAGACATTGTGAAAGACATCGAAGATGAAGACATTAAACTTTTCACCCTGGGTGTTGGTACAGTCACAGGCGGGAATATTTATGCGGCGAACGGTTTGAAAAAGGATCGCGAGGGCAATACAGTTACAACCAAACTTAATAGTAGCTCTCTTCGAGACCTGGCCCGAAAAACATCCGGTCAATATTTCGAAATCAACGATTCAAGAAATGAAGTAGCCAGATTGATCAATACCATAAGCAGTATCGAAGGTGAATTGCGCGATACGCGTTACGTTGATGTCACCGCTAACAAGTATTATTACTTCCTGATGGCGGCACTCGCATTGCTTGTCATTGATGTACTGTTAAACGTGAAAACCATCCGGATATGAAAACATTAACGATGATACTATTGATAGGTCTCGCGTTTTCAACCGATCCAACAAAAACGGGTAAGATCAACAAGGCGAAACGGGAAGCAAAAGAATTGTTCAATCAGGGGGATTATAAAGCTGCCGCGGAAAAGTATAAGTATCTTGTTGATTCGCTCGGTGTAACCGAGGAAGAGGTCAACCTGAGCATGGCGCATGCCTATTACCTTTCAAAAGATTCAACGAACGCCGTGAATACATACCAGCAATTGACTGGCAGTACGAATCCTGATATTCGCTCAAAAGCAAACCAGCAACTCGGTGTCATCACAAATAAAGGTGGAAAACCTGAGCAGGCGCTTAGTTATTTTAAGCAGGCACTCAAGGCAGATCCCGGCAATGAAGACGCGCGCTACAATTATGAGATGTTGAAGAAGAAACTTGAGGAAAAGAAAAAGCAGGACGAGCAAAATAAGAAGGACAAAAAAGACGATAAGAATAATAAGAAGCAGGAGCCATCCGAATTCGCGAAGAAATTAAAAGCGCAGGCTGACAAACTCGTTGCCCAGAAACAATACAGGGACGCCTATAACCTGATGATGGACGGTTTGAAAAAGGATCAGACCGTATCGACTTACCAGGATTATATCGACAGAACAAAAGATGTTGCCGAAATAAATAACCAATAAGAGATGAAAGCACTCGTGATTTTAGCATTAATGGTTACAACTGTGGTCATTGCAAACGGACAGACAGCGGAAGCTTCTTTTCACATTGCATCCGGACAATATATCCATAGTAAAATGCAGCAGGCGAAAGCAACAATCGACGCTGCGCTGGCAAAATATCCGAATGATCCGAAGCTTACAGCGTTGAGAGAGAAGATCAAGGAAGAAGAAAAGCAAAACCAGGATCAACAAAACCAGGAGCAGCAGGATCAGGAGCAGAAAGAAAAGGAACAGCAGCAGAAGGACGAGCAAAAGAAAGAGGAAGAGAAAAAACAGGACGAGCAGCAAAAGAAAGAAGAGCAGGAGAAGAAAGAGGAGGAAGAAAAAAAGAAAAAAGAAGAGCAGGCAAATCCTGAAGAGCAAAAGAAAGAAGATCAGAAAAAGCCCGACAATCTTGATCGCGAAAAACTCGAGGAGATGAAAATCAGCGAGGAAAAAGCAAGAATGATCCTGGAGGCAATGAAAAATCAGGAAAAACAATATCTCCAGCAGCAAAAACGGAAGGCGACAAAATCAAAGGATAAGAGCAAACCGGATTGGTAATTATTCTACCATTTCCCTAAAAGGATAACTTTAATTCTGCAGGCGAACGGAACGGCCAACGGCATTTTAATGTTCTTGTCCCGAACCCGTCGCTGGGATTAGGCGATAAACGATAAAACCTTATTTTTGCGGCACTAAATCGATTGAATCATTTATGAAAGAAGTCTACATTGTTTCCGCGGTACGCACTCCGATCGGATCGTTCGGCGGAAGCCTCGCATCTTTGTCTGCCGTACAACTTGGCGGCATTGCTGTGAAAGGTGCCCTTGAAAAAGCTGGCGTTGATCCTAAAACAGTTCAGGAATTATTTCTTGGAAATGTATTGTCTGCCGGACTTGGCCAGGCACCCGCCACACAGGTAGCTGCCGCCGCCGGTCTTGGATTCGAGATTCCATGCACGATCGTGAATAAAGTCTGCGCTTCAGGAATGAAAGCTGTCATGCTGGGCGCGCAGTCGATTATGCTTGGGCAGAACGACATTGTTGTCGCGGCTGGCACTGAAAGCATGAGCAACGTGCCATACTATCTTACGAAAGCGCGTACTGGATATAAGTACGGAAACGGCGAATTAATCGACGGCCTTCAGTTCGACGGTCTCACAGATGTATACAATCACTGTGCAATGGGCGTGTGCGCTGATAACACTGCGAAAGAAATGAAGATCAGTCGCCAGGATCAGGATAATTATGCTATCAATTCTTACAAGCGTTCCGCTGCTGCATGGTCTGCCGGAAAGTTTAACGACGAAATTGTAGCTGTGAATATCACGGATCGCAAGGGCAACGTAACGGCCTTCAAAGAAGATGAAGAATATAAAAATGTGAACTTCGAAAAGATTCCCGGACTGAAAGCCGTATTCACAAAAGAAGGAACCGTTACTGCGGCGAACGCCTCCACATTAAATGATGGCGCTTCCGCAATGATATTGATGAGCAAAGAGAAAGCACAGGAGCTTGGTGTTAAGCCGATTGGCAAGATCCTCGGATTTGCTGATGCTGCGCAAGATCCAATGTGGTTCACAACAACACCTTCGATCGCTATTCCAAAAGCAATGAAGTTGGCAAAAGTTGATGCGAAGAACGTGGGATATTATGAGATTAACGAAGCTTTTTCTGCGGTAGCGATTGCCAACAATATGAAGCTTGGCATCGATCCGGAAAAAGTTAACGTGAATGGTGGCGCTGTGGCGCTTGGTCACCCGCTCGGCGCTTCTGGTGCACGTATTATGACTACGCTCCTTAATGTATTGAAGCAAAATGATAAGTCAATTGGCGTTGCAGGTATCTGTAACGGCGGTGGCGGCGCATCTGCGATCGTTCTGGAGAAACTATAAGCTGCCAATAACCAGCAACAATCAAAACAGCCTTGCGTTATTACCAAGGCTGTTTTATTTTAACTAAAAATCCAATGTGATATGAAAGGATTGTTGATCGTTTTTTTGCTTTTCGTATCAGCAACCGTTTTGGCACAAAAACAAGTCAGAACCTATCACGATCCCGCAAAGGAAAGAATTCAGGAAGAATACACGGTCTCTGCAGAAGACAATACGATAATCCTCGGTCCTTATAAACGCTACTACGAGAATGGCACGCTCATGGTCGAAGGTAATTTCGAGGATGGAAAAAAATCAGGCTTGTTCATAGAGTTCCACGACAACGGTAAGCCTGCGCGCAAAATCCAGTATGTAAACGGACTCCGGCATGGAGTCGTGGAAGTGTTTAACGCGGAAGGCAAGCCGGTCCAAAAAGCGTACTATCAAAACGACATTCTTACCGATAGCGTCCAGCTGTTCTTTGACAGTGGAGAAAAGAAGGGTGAAACGTATTTCCATAAAGGCAAACCCGAAGGTCTTGTGAAAGAATTCTATCCGGGTGGACAACTGCGACGAGAGAGTACCTACAAAAAAGGGAAACCGAATGGCATCAGCAGGACATTTTATGAAGATGGTAAAATTGAAACCGAAGCAAATTATGAAAATGGAATCCTGAAAGGGTTCTACAAAACCTACTTCAATAATGGCCAGCTCGAAACAGCTTCAACAATGGAGGATGGATCCAAGACTGGCCAGTATAAAACCTATGATCGTGAGGGTCACCTTGTACTTGAGGGAAGCTTCCTCGCTGGTAGAATGCATGGCGAAAACACCGGTTATTATGCCGATGGATCTGTCAGGCACCGGTTTAATTATAAAGAGGGAAAAAAAACAGGGACGAATTTTGAATATTTCAACAACGGAAAAACAAAACGCAAGGAAGTCGTTGCCGCGAACGGTGTCGACATGACCCAGTACGATTACAACGAGCAGGAAATATTGCTTTCCGAAAAGCGTTTCCGAAATGATAAACCACACGGTCAGTGGACAGTCTATTACGACGGAACGAAAACCGTCAAAACGAAGGAGACCTATAACAATGGGAAGTTGTCAGGCATCCGCTACAGTTATTACCCCGGTGGAAAGATTGCAAAGGAGGAAACATTCGTCGTAAATCTCCTCGCGGGGCCTGTAAAAGTCTATGATGAGGAGGGCAGGATTCAGTCCGTGACGACTTACAAAAACAACCGGAAATACGGACCGTATACGTCCTACTATCCCAATGGTAAGGTGAAAGAACAAGGTGAACACGTGGGCGATAAAAAACACAAGGAGTGGAAAGAATTTGATGAGCAGGGAAATCTAATCAGAACTACTATTTTTAGGGCCGGAACCGTGGTAGAGACCCGGGAGGAAAAAAATAATGCAAGCGATCAAAGAAACTAAGTTCAAGTTCCCGGGCCAGACAGGCTTTTACAGCGGAAAAGTCAGAGATGTTTACTACTTCGGAAAGTATATGGCCATGGTTGCCACAGACCGGATCTCCGCTTTCGATGTTATTCTTCCCCGTGCAATTCCTGACAAAGGAAGAGTGTTGAATCAGATTGCTGCTTTTAATCTTGCCGAAACAAAGAGCCTCGTACCGAACTGGGTTATTTCAACACCTGATCCAAATGTTACGATCGGGTTTAAATGCGAACCATTTCCTGTCGAAATGGTTGTTCGCGGCTACCTCGCCGGCCATGCGTGGCGTGAATACAAAGCCGGCAAGCGTGCTGTTTGTGGCGTGTCCTTGCCTGAAGGCCTGAAAGAAAATGACAAACTCCCCCAGCCTATCATTACACCGACGACTAAAGCCAAGGTTGGCCACGATGAGGATATATCGCGCGAAGAAATTCTTAAACGGCGATTGGTAAGCGAAGCTGACTACAAGGTATTGGAAGATTACACCTTCAAATTATTTGAGAAAGGTACTGCGTTGGCCGCTGAGCGTGGACTAATTCTCGTTGACACGAAATACGAGTTCGGCAAGAACGACGATATCATTTACCTCATCGATGAAGTTCACACGCCCGACTCATCGCGTTATTTCCATGCAGACGGTTATGAAGGCCGACAAAAGAAAGGTGAAGCGCAGAAGCAGCTTTCGAAGGAATTTGTTCGTCAATGGCTGATCGAGAACGGATTCCAGGGGAAAGACGGGCAACAGGTACCGGAAATGACCGACGCTATTGTTAACTCAATATCAGCGCGTTACAAAGAATTATATCAGCTTGTGCGGGGGGAATCGTTGCCATCGATCGCGTATGACGCCATTCTCCAGCGAATAGAAGAGAACATCACAAAGTCGATAAATTCGCTTAACTTAGAAATCCAGAAAAAGTAATTATTTGCGGTTATATTGCACTTTTTGAACGACTAAAAGATGAAATACACAATCGATAAGCAGGAAAAGTACAGCTTGTTACGCCTCCACGAAGAGAAACTTGATTCAAGCGTTGCACCGAACCTGAAGTCAGAATTGATCACACTCCATGCAGAAGGAATCCGGAACATCATTCTTGATCTTTCCGATGTAAAATACACTGATTCATCTGGCTTGAGTGCATTGCTCGTTGGCAACCGCATTGTGCAGGAAGATGGCGGCATTTTCGTCTTAGCTTGTCTTTCTGATCATACGACAAAGCTTATCAAAATATCGCAGCTTGACAGCGTCCTGAACATCCTGCCAAAGGTTGAAGAGGCCATCGATGCGGTGTTTATGCACGAGATCGAAAAAGATCTGAAAGATTCAGACAATAACTAGGTAACGATAGCGCATCATTATCAAATGACCAAATTCTAAAGTTTGGTCATTTTTTGTTCTATACTTTTCAACGCAGGTTGAGTTTTAAGATAACCATACTGGGCTCAAGCGGCGCATTGCCGGCATACGGGCGATTTCCGTCATCACAATTGGTGGAAATTCAAAACAGACACTTCCTTGTCGACTGTGGTGAAGGAGCGCAAATGCAGTTGATGAAATTTGGCGTGAACTTTCATCGCATCAACCACATCTTCAT